>JASHPD010000136.1 GCA_030038315.1 Acidobacteriaceae bacterium | reverse complement strand
GCCAATCGCAAGCGCGCCACACAGGACAGGCGTTCGCTCCGGCGCTATCGCAGGCGATGGAAAGTAGAGCGCGTCTTCGCCTGGATGCAGAACTTCCGCAGACTCACCACCCGGTGGGAACGACATATCGAAAACTTCCTCGGCTTCGTACATCTAGCCTGCCTCAAAATACTCTTCAGACATTTATGAGATGAGTTCTAAGCAGAATGTTCCTTACAATACTGGTCTTGAAACCAGGGGAAGACGTTGTAACTACGTAAGACCCGGTGGCAATACCCTCGGCTGAATAGAATCCCACGCTATCGCTCTTGAGAGTACGTGTTAGCCCGGTGGCTTCATTTGTAATGGTGACGCTTGCACCTGGGATCACCGCACCGGAGCTATCTGTCGCCGTTCCAGAAATTGCCCCCAGGTTTGCCTGCCCATACATATCCAAAGATCCGATACACATCAGCAACGTCAGTATTGCAACCGCAGTTATGTGAGCTTTGCGCCTGGACATCGAAAACCTCCGTCTTTGAAATGAGTACGTCCCAGTTGAGTTACAGCTAAAAATCTGTGGCCCGCACAGGAAACAGCGATGTCTTACCTTTCGAAACGCCCGGGGCGCAAAAAGAACTCTGTACCGCAAACAGTACCGGATGCGCTTAAGCCAGGCGCATGACGCGACGAGGCAAGGATCTGGCGAATGGCGCATCGCTTTCCTGCCTGTACGTATCACGAAACAACGCTGATTCCGCGAACCCCCTCTGATTGAAGTTTTATACAATTAGTTTCAAGGGAAAAATTTATTTCTATTGGGAATTTACTCTTTAGAAAAAAAAGATTGTCAGGGGGATTTTGAGCAGTTTTAGAAGATTTTTGGCTTGGTTTGTCCAATTCAAGATCGCTATCTGGGAGGGGAGAATTTCAAGAAGGGAAAAATACCTATAGGAGAATACGCCGGAGTTTATGCTGCCTGTAGCTGCTTAATTGCTTTTCTTTCAGTGAGAACGAATGGTCGTTGCTGGTTGACAATTTCAGAGCTCTTGGCCGGAAAGCCGACGATCCAAACAAGAAATGACAGTTGTCATTTCTTTCGAATTTCCCCAATCTCATCATTTTGGGTTGTCCTCTTTATGAAGAGAGTATTTTGCGCTTTCGCCCCCGAACTCTTTGGGAGCCAGATTTTATAGCGGAAAAACCCCTTACTCCCCGTTAGTTTTCGAAGTGTGCAAAACCACTGTGTCGGACTGGGAGTAGGCGACGCCATCTCCGATATACGTGAGAAGGTCGTCGAAGAGGGCTATTTCGGACGAGCGGTAACGGACAAGAGTCAGGGCTTGCCGCGGCCGGAAGCGAAAGAGCAGGAGCAACCAGGCTTAGGCAGCAGCGTGACGCATTACGAAAAAGGTATGCGATGGCGCGGATGCGAAGAGTGCAACGATTGGTTCCGCTGCTGGACAAAACACCGCTACGACGGAAAAGACAACACTGGGCGAGGCCGTAACTTTAGAGCGTTTTTCCAGTTCGTATGAGGCATTTTAAGCGTGGTCCAAGGTGGCTTTTTCTTTAAGGAAAAAGCCACTTAGCTGTTGCGGCTTCGCTCTACAGCAACTGGAAAACCGTTATAGCTTATGACGCGTCCTTCCGCGTTGTTTTTCGGTAAGGCGGCTGTGAAGGAAATCGAGAGGAGAAAAGGCCGCGCTTTCCGCGGCTTTTTCATGCAAGGATCAGGACTTACCGGCGAATCGGCCATCGGGCGCGAAACCGCTTGGTGCGCGTGCTGAAGGCGGCTGTCGGGATTTTAGCTATTTAGAAAGACCGGCCCGGCGCATAAGATCGTCGAAGCGCGGGTCGGAACGCAGCGGGTCGAGACAGGGATCGACCTTGAGATAAACCAGCCCGGCATCATGCGAGCGAAATGCGTCGTTGAGCCACAGAAAGGCTTCATTTTTGTCGCCTAGACCGGCGTAAACCAATGCAATCTCGTAACGCCCCACGCTATTTTCCTGCACTTGTTCCTGAAGACGGGCTATGATTTTCCGAGCCGCATCCGGCTGACCTGCTCGGGCATAGGCATTTCCGAGATGTCCCAATGTGTAAGGGCCGTTGCCCGCTCGAAGAAATGCGGCGATCGATTCTGCAAGCATACCCTTCTCCGCGTAGATGTCACCGATAAGGAAGTCCCAATCGGGGAGATTCATCTTCAGGCCTTGCACGGTTTGGGTAACTGCCAGAGCCTGGTCGTACTGGCGCGAAAAATAGTAGATAAATCCTTCGGCGTGGAAAGTGCTTGCCGAGACCGGATCAAGATCGACGCTTCGTTTGATTTCAGAGATAGCATCGTGAAACCGGCCGGTGCGGACGAGATAGAACGCATATTTCTCATGGCTTGTCGCAGAGTTGGGGTTCAACTGTAATGCGCGATGGAACTGAGCGTCAGCGGCCGGCCAGTCACGGTCGAGCGTCATAGCGGTGTTGCCGAGTTCGGCGTGCGCCTCGGAGATTGAGTCGTCCAGATCGATTGCTTTGAGCGCTTCCGCTTTTTGATGCGTGAATGCCTGCTCATAAGGCATGCGCCCTGACTCACCGAGCCTTCCGTAACAACTTGCCAGGGCCGAGTGCGCTTCAGCATACGCAGGGTCCTTTTCGATAGCGCGATTGAAATAGTCGATGGCGCTTTTGCAATCGTCTGCCTGGCGCAGAAGAATTCCGTGAAGGAAAAGATCCTGTGCCTCCGGGCCGGCGGAATGACGCTGAGCCAGCCTGGCCCTTTCCTGAGGGGAAACCTCTGTGCTGATCGCTTCGGCGATGGTCTTTGCGACTTCGCCCTGCCAATCAAGAACGCCTGTCAGGTCGCGAACGTAGGTGTGAGCCCAGACAAGTCGGTCGTCGCGAGCGTCGATCAACTGAACACTGATACGCACCTGGTTCCCGTCTCGAACCACTCCGCCCTCAACGACGCCATCCACGGTTAGCTCGCGCGCGATTTCAGGCAGTTTTTTTCTCGTTCCCTTGTAGCTCATTGACGAAGTGAACGAAATGACGCGGAGGGCCGCGACCTGGCCGAGATCGTTGATCAACTCTTCCGTCATTCCATCGGCGAAATAATCTTGTTCCGGCGCGCCGGAGAGATTTTCAAGCGGCAGCACCACAATGGAATGAATTCCGGAAGTGACATTCCGGGCTTTGCTCCAATGTTGGAAGCTCAGGTAGATGCCGAGAGAGGCCAAGATGATTGCAAACCCCGAAAATACAAAAAAACTGGTCCTCAAGGAGCCGATTCTCTCGGGAGCGTGCGCGGCGGCGGCAGATATATTTTCGGCAGGTTTTGTGTCTTGGTCCGCTATGGAATCGTTGTTGACAGCGGCCGGAGCTGCGGACTCCGGGGCAGCAGACTGCCCATGTGCCGTAGTGGCGCTTTCTGTCGTATAAGGTGGGAAGTAAAACCGGGGCACATAGGAGCCTGCCGGCAACTCGATATACGCCGGAGGTTGCTCCTGGCCGAGCTCGGCGTAATACCGTGCAAGTTTCTTGCGAACTTCGCTAGCTCGGACGCGGACGACCGAGTCATTTCCGGTGTCGTAGCTCACCGGACGGCCGAAGAGTTCGGCACCGATCATGCGCTCGCGAAGCGCGTCAGTTTCACCCTCAAGTGCGTGGCGGACAATGAGCCGGAGAAACTCCTGGGTGCGCCTGCTGCCGTGAAATGCCTGGCTCGAAAGGACAACTTCGAGGTGCTGTCTAACCAAGGCGACATCTTCGGGGTTGAGCACACCCGGCTCTCCCATTGAGGTTCGCCCACCACGCAACATACTGTCCCAGATTCTCCTCAGTTCACCACTATAACACTGGCCAAGTTGCGCAATTCCGGCGCGTAACGTCTCCTGGGGCGGGAGTCAAGCAGATATAAGTGATTGCAAAGAAAGATAGATATCCTCGTAACGCTTCTTTGAACTGTTAAGGTCGTGACAAAGTCGCGAAGAAGGTGTTTGAATTCCGATGTTTTTGGGGCTACACGTCAAGATTGAACCGAAAAGATTGCGCTTGCAACAATTGCGCGAAGAGTATTCCTTCGTGTCGGATCGGGTTTCGGCATGGGTTACAAATCGAAGGGCGCGGCAAACATTGTTTGTCAGGAGCCAGACATTCATCGGTTAAGAACACAGTTCGGCGCGCAGGTAAGAATTCTAATGGCCAGACGCATACCTGAGCAGAATGCGCGGAAGCGCCTGCTTGCGGTCGTAGGAGTTCTGGTTCTGTGCCTTGTTTCAGAAGCCGCTGGACAGGTGGCGCCCGACGACGCGATCCGGCAGGCCCTGAATGAGGGAGCCAAAGCGATGGCCGCAGGCAATTTCAGTGTTGCGATCCGAGCGTACTCCACGGTGACGCGGAGGGCCCCGGCCTTTGCCGAAGGGTATCTCAATCTTGGATTGGCGCAGTTCCAGGCAGGTGAGCTCGACGACGCGAAGATGGCGTTGACGAAGGGGCAACAATTAAAGCCCGCTCTGCGCGGAGCCAATCTTTTCCTGGGGATCATTGCTTATCGCCAAAATCGATTCAAGGATGCTGAAGGCTTTCTTGAACGGGAGACGCGTCTTGATCCGCACAGCGCCGAAGCCTTTCTGTGGCTGGGGGTCTGCAGATTAGCCGACAACGATGCGCAGGGCGCTATTGCGCCGCTGGACAAGGCCTACGCGCTCGAACCCAAAGATGCCGACATCCTCTATCATCGCGGCCGTGCTTATTTCCTGGTAGCGAATGCCTCCTATGCCGCGATGTTCGCGTTGGATCACGATTCGGCGCGGGTGCACCAGGTACTGGGTGAGGCTTATGCGCAATCCTACCGCACCCCGGAATCCATTTCGGAGTTCGAATTGGCAGTGAGGATGGCGCCGCGGCTGCCTGGGCTGCACGAAGAACTTGCCGATCAGTATTGGGCCGCCGGGCAATTAGACAAGGCTGAGGCGGCGTACCGCGAGGAACTGCGCAACGATCCGTACGCTGCTTCTGCCATGTATAAGCTTGGCAGTCTGCTCGTACTGCACCAGAATCCGGCTGAGGGGGTGGAGTTATTGCGCGGGGCATTGCGTGCCGATCCTTCGCTAAGCGATGCACATTACTACCTTGGGGAAGGGTTGATCGAATTGGGGCAGGATCAGGTGGCAATCAGCGAATTCAAGCAAGCGATTGCCGCCGACCCGGCCAATGACCGCGCGATGAGTTCGTATTACAAGCTAGCGCAGGTTTATCGCCGGCTTCACGAGCAACGGGAAGCCCAGTTCGCCTTGCAGAATTTTCTGCGTATGCGGTCTGAGACGGAAACGCGGCGGAACAACTACACGGCAAACCTGGTGCGCAAACGATCAGAATTGCCCGTATTGGATCCGGAACGGGCATCCATGACGACTGATAAGCCTTGAACGATGACGGGGCGCGGCGAGATAACAGCTTACGCCAAGCCTGAGATGGAAGAAGCTGCCGAAGAACGAAGTGGGCGGCTAGAAATTGGGGAGAAAGACTGCGCGCCCGAGTAATCGTTTACCCGACGGACGCACTTCTGCTCATCGAGCAGTTTTGCAAGTGAACGAGATGGAAAGTTTCACCAACAAAGCAAATTAAGCATGGAGGCGAGTTGAAAGTGCACGCATTCTGCCGCCTGCATCCAGCTTGCACCGCAGAATACGGCGCAACTGAAACGATGACGGCAAAAAATAAGCTCGACGGGAGACTCCGGTCGACGGCTTTACAACGGGAGGCAATTTGCAAATGAAACAGCTTGGAAATCAGAGCGCATTCGACAGATCGCAACAATCGTCCACAGCACGCGCATGGTTGTGGATGATGCTGGTGAGCCTGCTTATGGGCATTCCCACAGTGGCATGGGCCCAACTGGATACGGGAGCCCTTGCGGGAACGGTGCTTGACCCGGTGGGCAGAACAGTGCCTGGCGCAAAAATCAGGCTCATCGGCGTCGACACGGGAACAGCCTATTCGGCGGTAAGTGCGCCGAGCGGCAATTACGACCTGCCCTCGATACGTCCGGGAAGGTACGAAGTAACGGTTACCGCCGCTGGCTTTAAGACCGTCGTCGACCACAATGTAACGATCTCGGTTGGAGCAACAGCGTCCTTCAATGTGACCCTAGCGGTTGGCGAAGCAACTGCAACTGTTAGCGTAGTGGCCGGTGAATCAGGGCTTGAAACTGACTCATCCGAAGTCGACGCCGACATTTCCCCCGAACAGGTAGACGCACTTCCGCTGTCGGTGTCCGGTTTCCGTTCACCCGAATCTCTTGCGTATCTGGCTCCGGGCGTGGCCGGATTTGGTCAGGCATCGGATGGGACCGACACGATCAAAATTGCCGGCGGCCAGGAGATGGGCACCGATTTCCTGCTTGATGGCATTACGACCAGCCGGGAAGAAAACGGCTCAGGGAGCTTCGGAATCGTCAATCCCTCAATGGATGCGGTGAATGAATTTCACATCAGCATTGCGAACATTCCCATTACTGAAGGGCGCACCACGGGCGGTTTAGTCAACTTCAACACCAGGGGCGGCACCAACAGCTTTCATGGCTCTGTGTATACGTTCTATAAAAACGCCGCGTTCGATGCGCTCGATTGGTTCCAGAAAGGAAAGGCCTTTCAAGCGACCGGAGAGTCACGTGCCGAACAGCTTATTAAGCCAGCTGATACCAAGAGTGATTATGGAGCCAACGCCGGCGGTCCTATTCTGATACCGGGCCTCTACAACGGCCGCAATAAAAGCTTTGTATTTTTCAACTTTGAGCAGTGGCACCAGAACTATGGCGGTCCGATTACGAGCCTTTTACCGACGCCGGCCGAGTTGGGCAGCGATGGACAGTACTACGATTTTTCGTCGCTTCTGGGCGGTCCGATCGGCACCTCGCCTTGCGGGGAAACGGTATATGCAGGCGAAATCATGGATCCGCAGTACGACAACACGACGGTTCCGTGCCGCTATGCCGGATTTGGACAGACTGTTACCGGGTATCCCACGGACCCCGTCGTCTCTGGAACCCCAACCAATAAGATTCCGATCAGCCGCCAAAGCGTAGTCGCGAACCAACTTGTGACGAAATACCTGATGCCTCTGGCGCAGAAGGAGGTGACAGGCAGCAGCATTTATAACTACGTCTACAACGGTCCGGGGTCGCGCGGCACGGTTGACAATACAGCATATAGTTTGCGCTTCGACCAGAGCCTTGGCGACAAGCATAAGATATGGGCATTTTTGCAATCGCGTGAAAACACCGACACTGGCGGAAATTCGAATCTTCCCCCACCGTTTCAAACCTGTTGCGGAACGGTCGATCAAAAGGGTTCCTATCTGCGCGTCGGCTGGAACTGGACGCTTAATTCAAACCTCGTCAACGTTGTTACGCTGGGCGGTAACCGCTCCAACAACATCAACAAATCCAAGGCCTCCAAGATGGGAACCGACTGGGACCAGCAGCTCGGCATCGCCAACGGTTTTAGCGACGACTTCCCGGTCTTCGAGTTCTACGGATTTACCTTTGGTGGGATCGGCCAGCAGGAGGACTCGACCGACATTGACAACACCATTGCGCTCAATGACGTGCTTCACTGGCAGCACGGTGCGCACAGCTTTGTCTTTGGCGGCGAAGCGCAGTATCACCAGTACTCCTGGGTATCCAGTATCGGAGGCACGTGCAGTGGAAACGCCGGATGTTTCGAGTTCTGGGATAATCAGACTGCCTCCGACGAAGACTATTGGGGTCAAGACGGTAATGCGTTCGCCGCGTTCCTGATTGGCGAAACCGGCGACGCCAATAACCTCAACGATCTGCATAATCCACGCTGGATTTCGCATTATGGCGCGATTTTTGCAGGCGACAACTGGAAAGTAACTCCACGCCTGAACATCAACTACGGTCTCCGTTGGAGCTATGAGACGCCTCGCCACGAAGCCGATGGAGATACGTCAATCTGGGATCCAAACCTGCCAGACGCGGCGACCGATGCAGGCGAGCTGCCGCAGGCGATGGGCGCGCTTGTCTTTGCGGGCATCGGTAAGGGGCGCAATGGAAGCAAGAACGAAACCTGGGGCACGGTTTACAGAAAGGACTTTGCGCCGCGCGTAGGCTTTGCCTGGCAGCCACCCATGCTCAACAACAAGGCTGTGCTGCGCGGCAGTGGTGGCATCTATTATGGCCCGCTGGTTTATGCCGACTACGGGCAAGGTACAGCACAGGGATTTACCGTGCAGGGCAATCTCTTTACGCTCGATCCTCTCGACGGCGTGCCGCTAGACAACGGCCTGCAGGCACTGCCGACCACCCCCGACCTCGATCCCAACCAGCTTGACGGCACCAGCACCAGCGCGGATTATATCGCGCCAACCAACGGACGCCCGGGCATGGTAGAGAACTGGGCTCTGGAGGCGCAATATGAAATCTCTCCGCACACAACGGCCATCCTCGGCTATATGGGGAATCACGCGACACATCTGCACGCGATGCTGGATTTCTACAACGACATGCCCGACAAGTACATGGCGCTGGGAGACTGGCTCAACTGGTGGGCAGCTGCTCCCGGACCGCTGGGCTGGAATGGACCGCCGATGGAACCCTACTCTAACTTCACGTGCGAGGCTGGCCCTCCCACCTGCACCTGGGCGTGGGGCGTTACGGAAGCGCAGGCACTGCGACCGTTCCCGCAGATTGAGTACATCAATATGGACAGCTATTTGCAGAACCTGGGGCAGTCCACCTACGAAGCGTTGGAGGCAAGGCTCGACAAGCGATTCAGCAATGGCCTGAATATCCTCGCTTCGTATACGTTCTCTAAAACGCTCACCGATGCGGATGTGATCCAACCCTATTACAGCACGCTGCAAAACGGCGGCGCGGTGCAGGACCCCGAAAACCTGCGGGCCGAAAAATGCGTCAGCAGCGAAGATACACCCAACAACCTTGCGGTGAGCTATATCTACGATCTGCCTTTTGGCAAAGGCAAGAGTGTCCTTGCCAATGCACCGCGTCCGGTACAAATGCTGATCTCACATTGGAATTATTCGGGAATTCTGCACTACGAGAGCGGCCAGCCAATGAGTATCTATGGTGCTACCGGCATTCCGGGTAAGAACTCAAGCGTTCGTTTTGACCAAGTCGAAGGACAGAGGGTTAAGAACTCTGCGTTCACAAATCCTTTGGACTTTAACTCAACGTCGTACGCAACGGCTTGCGAAACAGGCTATTTCAATTGCAATGCCTTCTACGATCCGAACCTCTTTGCCAATCGCGACCCGGATGGGGTTGGAGCCACCGGCGAAGGGAACCCCTGGCGGTTCGGAACCATGCCGCGCAACTCGGCGAATATCCGCTGGATTCCATGGAAAAGCGAGGATATGGGGCTAGGCAAGACCTTCGACTTGCGTCAAGGGATGAACCTCGAGTTCCGCGGCGAAATGTTCAACGTATTCAATCGCCACTACTGGGATCGTCCGGTCTCAGACATGGCGGTCGGCGCAACGAATGATGGACAGATTGGCGGAGACATGGCGGGAGGAAGAAGCTCTCAGTTCCGGTTGAGGCTCAACTTCTGATTGCTGTTTTTCCGCGATTGCCAATTCTGCAACGCAACCCAGAGCGGCGCAGCGATCCTCAACGGTCGCCGCGCCGCATTCTCCAGGCGCAACTCCGAGAGTCTCAGAGAAGCTTTCGACACAAAATTCATCTGCAAACAGGAATCTTTTGAGAATGATCACTCGTTATGTGCCAGTAGTAGCGTTGCTTGCCACCTGGATGATTCTGTCAACTTCCGGATGTGGGGGCGGTAGCGGAGCCGTTGGCTGCACGGGCAGTAATTGCGGGAGCGGGGGTGGGAGTAGTCAGACGTACGACATGGGCACTCAAACCACTGTTTCCGACACTGACCAATACACGCTGACTAACTCTGTCAGCGGAATGGTGCTGGGCATCTCCGGCCAGAGCCAGGTCGCAGGGAGCGATGTCATTCAGGAGCCGTCCACCACAACCACCAGCGATATCGACTGGCATTTCATGCCCATGAGCGACGGCAACTACAACATTGAAGACATGCTCACCCACCAGGTGCTGGGCATCCTCAATGTATCGTCGTCCGCCGACGCCCAGGTTATACAGTACTCCGACAATGGCACCAACGATCACCTTTGGCTCTTCTATTTGCTCAGCGACGGCAATTACCTGGTCCAGAATGGCAACAGCGGCTTGTATCTAGAGGTTGCCAACTCCGGAACCACGACGTCAGCCACCATCGACCAAGGTGCGCGGAGCACGTCGGAAGGCTGCACCTGCCAGGAGTGGAAACTCACGGACACGGGCAATGCCGCTTACCCCATGCCCAAGACCGTCACAGGAACCGGCATCTACGTCCACGATCCGTACATGCTCCAGGATCCAGTGACGCACTACTATTGGCTCTACGGCACGCACCAGACCATCGCCTATTCGACCGATGGGACAACCTTCACTTACACCACGGAGAGCACGCCGTATGGCGCCTGCACGGCAGCCGAGGGCACCTACTGGCTCATCGACCCCTCCTTCCCAACCGGCAGCGTCGGCCGCTGCCCGGACATCGGGCCGGATTTCACTTCATGGAACGGCCTGCAGACGCCGCCCTCGGATAACAATGGCGAGAACATCGACACCTGGGCGCCTAGCCTGCTCTATTCCGACGGCACGTACTATCAGTACTACGCGGTTCCCTACGAGCCCTCGACAGGCGCCGAAGCGGTGATCGGCCTGGCGACGAGCGCCACGCCCTATGGGCCCTGGACCGACGCCACTAACCCCGCCAACACAACCGCCAACGATTACAACTACATTGTTACTTCATGGACCGACGCCACCAGCGCGGTTCCGGCGTCGAATCCCTGGAGCTTCACCGACACCACCACATGGAATGCGATTGATCCGGCGCCCTTCACGGATGCGGACGGCAACTGGTGGCTCGTCTACGGCTCCTGGTCCGACGGCATTCGCGTGCTGCAACTGCAAACGCCTTCGACGGCCACTTCCAGCGGGACGGTTGGCTTCCCGGTATCGACCGACACTTCCACCTGGACCAAGGTCGCCTATCGCAGTGCGGGCGAAGAAGGCCCTTTCATCTACCCCTACGTCTTCAACGGCACGCAGTACTACTACTATTTCGCGCCCATCGACGTGTGCTGCGAGGGGACTTCGAGCACCTATCGCGAGATCGTCGGCCGCTCCACATCTCCCACGGGCCCATTCGTGGATCGCGGCGGCATCGCGCTGACCGACGGCG
>JASHPD010000135.1 GCA_030038315.1 Acidobacteriaceae bacterium | reverse complement strand
AGCCCGAAGCCGCGCTCACCGGCCAGGGCTTCTCCTGAGAGCTTGAGGACGATCCGCTTATACATGCTCGTATGAGTATCGCATAGCACTGCGCGTGCGGCGAACTGGCGCTCCGCGCCCACGCGGCTGCAGTGGCCCTCCCGCTGGTTGGGGGATATAGTTGTGGTGCACTCAGCTATCCCGAATCTGGATGGCCGACAAAACGTTCAGAGCTTGTCTATGAGCGCTTTTTATTGCTCCGTATCTTTCGCTGTTCTGATCTTTCGATACTCCGCAAAAGGCTTTTATTTACATGGTGGGCGAGCCAAGAGTGCGCAACCTCAAAGATTTCTTTGACCATCTCCCAATTGCTTTTTCTGTAGGCGATAGGAACGCTAACTTGGCGTGCCCATTTATCTGCGTGTACATGATTACGAATTTCGCGCATACCATTCGTGAAGTACGCTAAATCACCACGTCTTCCAGCCCAAGTCGTCTGTTTTGTCGGAAACCATTTGAGTTCTTTTGCGATTTTGATAAGGTGAGCAAATTTGAACTCAAGAAATCTATTTCGTTTAGTTTTGAATCTCCAGCCTTTGTAGACCGTGGTTTTCTTTATCTGTTCAGGGTAGAGAGAGCACATGGAATGCAGCAGAGCTTCGAGCGCGGCAGCTTGCAATACTGTTGCTGCGAAGTAAGCACGCGCTTTTGCGCAGCGCAGAGCTTCTCTGTCCTAAAAGATGGCCAGTTTTGTCAGACGATCAGTTATGCTCATGCTGTTCTCTACAATTTCTCTGCCATCTGCCGTTCTTCCGCAATCATCTGTCAGCCTTCAACTCTTCCGGCGTCTGTGAAAAGCGGACCTTGCCCTTGAATTGGAGAAGCCGGTCATAAGCCCGTCCGGCCGCAACCAGCTCAAGTCCGGCGCGGATAGTCTGCGTGATGCCAGCGCCACTTGCTTTCTGTGCTTTGCTCAGGAGTTCCTCGGGAATCTCTACGGTAATTTTTCTTATGGACGGCAATTCGTGCCTCCCTTCCCACTATAATCGGCGTTGAGTATAGCGTCAGAAAAGAAAAACGCCCGGAGTTTGTAGCTCCGGGCGTTTTGTGATGCTTTTGGCGCGCGAAGCGCGCAGTTGCCTGGACGGCTAGTCCGCGGCTTCAGTCTCGACGGCCTTGGTCTGGGCTACGGTCCAATCCGGTGCGCCGACCTTGAAGCGGGCGAAGCGGCGGATGGTGATGTTTTCGCCGAGCTTGCCGACCTTCTGCGCGATCAGTTCCTTGATGGAGACCGACTGCTCCTTGATGAAGGGCTGCTCAAGCAGGCAGACTTCCTCGTAGAACTTGGACATTTTGCCTTCGACGATCTTCTCGACGACCGGAGTGGGCTTGCCGGTGGCGGCGGCCTGGGCACGGAAGATTTCCTTCTCGCGATCGAGGTCTTCGGGCGTCACGTCCTCGGGCTTGATGTAGCGCGGGTCCGTGGCCGCGATGTGCATGGCGATGTCCTTCAGCAGGTCCTGGAAGTCTTCGGTGCGGGCGACGAAATCGCTCTCGCAGTTGACTTCAAGGAGCACGCCGATCTTGCCGCCGGCGTGGATGTAGGTGCCGATGGCTCCCTCGTTGGTGCTGCGGGCGGCCTTCTTCTGCGCCGAGGCCATGCCGCGCTTGCGCAGCACGACGAAGGCTTCTTCAATGTCGCCCTTCGATTCCTGCAGGGCCTTGAGGCAGTCGCCCATCGGCGCGCCGGACTTGTCGCGCAGTTCCTTTACCAGCTTTGCATCGATCTTTTCACTCACCGTGGTCATCTCGCTTCCTTCTGTTTCTCAACCTCAGGGGCTAAAGCCCCGAAAGAATGGTGTGGGGTCCTGTTTTTGTCCGGGCTAAAGCCCGGACCTACCCCGAACTTGTCTTTTGCGCCGGAGGCGCAGTTGCCCGTGCGGCTAGCACCCAAAGAAAAAGCGTGGCACTTGTTGCTGGTGGCCACGCTCTTTAGTATGCGCACCCTTGTGCGCAAGAAAGATTAAAGGCCGCCTTCGGCTGCTTCCGCCTCTTCGAGCAGGGCCGCAACGGCCGCGGGGGCCTTGCGGATGCCGCCGCCCAGGGCCGATTCGAGGTCGATCTCGTCCGTAGGCGCGGCTTCGGCAGCGGGGTCGCTCTCGGCTGCGATCTGCTCGACGGGCTGCTCCTCTGCGAAGGCCTTGTCGCCGACCAGATTCACGCCCTCGGCCGCCGACTCGGCGATCTTCGAGGTGAAGAGGCGAATGGCGCGCAGGGCATCGTCGTTGCCGGGGATGACGTAATCGACAACCGTCGGATCGCAGTTGGTGTCTACCACGGCGACGACGGGGATGCCGAGCTTGCGGGCTTCCTTGACGGCGATGGCCTCGTTGTTCGAGTCGATTACGAAGAGGGCATCGGGCAGGCGCTTCATGCTCTTGATGCCGGCCAGGTTCGCCTGAAGGTGCTTGCGCTCGCGCTCGAGGCGGATGACTTCCTTCTTGGTGAGCAGGTCGTAGCGGCCGTCCGTGGCCATGTCATCGAGTTCCTGAAGGCGCTTCACCGACTTCTGCACGGTCACCCAGTTGGTGAGCAGGCCGCCCAGCCAGCGCTGGTTGATGTACGGCATCCCGGCGCGCCCGGCTTCCTCAGCCACTGCGTCCTGGGCCTGGCGCTTGGTGCCGACGAAGAGAATCGTCTTGCCGCCGGCGGTCAGGTCCGTAACGAACTTGGACGCGTCCTTGAAGAGCT
>JASHPD010000134.1 GCA_030038315.1 Acidobacteriaceae bacterium | reverse complement strand
CGGGGCGAGCGTTGAGGTTTTTGCGTGGCTGGGCTGTGAGAATGGGTTGCGCGGCGGTGAGCGTGCCGTCGAGGACGATCTGCTCCGCGCCGCGCTGAAGATGGCCGTGGGCAAGCGTGATGAGCGCGGCGGTGTAGCTGCCTTGCGCATCGGCTTCGTCGAAAGTGATCCAGTGCGGCGTGACGGATTTTTCTTCTGGCGGCGGAGGAATTTCGAGGCCGAGCTGATGGGCTTCGAGATTGCCGGCGAGGTGCGGCGAGATCAGCGAGCCGCTCCAGAGAACGTGAAATGCGCCTTGGCCGTGGAGCGCAACGGGCAGCGCCGCAGCTCCGGTTTTGCCGTTGTGCGAAAGGCCCAGGTCACCGAGGACGGTGTTGAATTCGGTGAGGTCGCGCGAGATGCAATCGACGTTGAGCGCGGTGGCGCTGGTGAGCGGGTAGGCGCCGATGTGTCCGTGCGCGGTGAGCTGCGTTTCGGGCAGGGTGAGCGCGAGGGTTTTGACTTCCACGCCGCCGTCGCGCTGCGTGTAGGTGGCGTCGATGATGCCGTTGGCGGGGGCTTCGCCGGATGGCGTCCGGGTGGGCGCGGCGACGTTGAGCGCGGCGTGGACGGTGAGCGTTTTGACATCGCCGAAGTTCCACGTGGCTTGCGCGGGGCCGTTGAGGGTGGCGCTGATGCCGAGGCGCTTGAAGGGCGGCTGGCTGACGAAATCGAGGATGGTGTCGAGGGCGACGCCTTTGAAGTTTGCAGTGATTTTTCCGTCGGCGCGGAGGATGGTTGGCGGGTTTTCGACGAGTGTGTTGTGCGATGGCGGCGCGGGTTGTTGTGTCGGCTGCTGTTTTTTGTGCAGGCGCGAGAGGAAGCTGAAGCGCTTGTGCTTTGGCTGCTCGGGCGCGGCGTGGATGGACGGGGTTGGCGGCAACGGGAGCCAGTGGGTGAGCAGAACATCGGCGGTGATGAGGCCGCCTTGATGGGGGCGGATGAGCGCGCTGCCGATGTGGAGCTCGCTGTTGTCGGCGAGGGCCTGGACGGCTACGTCCATGTCGCGTGCGTTGACGCCGCCGCCGGTGTAGGAGCCGTGCTCGATGTGGATGGGGCCTTCGATGCGGAATTTGCCGTCTGCGCCGGAGGCGGTGAGGTTGAGGTGCGCGATGCCTTGCGGGGCGTCGGGGTAGCCGAGCGTGGGATTGAGCAACTGCAGGTCGAGATCGCCGGTGAGTTTGGCTTGCCATTGAGGCTGGGCGAAGCTGGTGAGGGCGCCGGTGATTTCGAGAGTGTGGTCGACTGCGCCGCGGGCGTGGGCGGTGATGCGCATGGAACGCAGATAGACTGCGTTGCGCGTTAGATCGAGCGATGCGCGGAGGATGCCCTGGACCTGCGGGGCGGTGTGCTGCCTGCTGCGCGCGAGGTCGAAGTTGGCGATGCCGGCTTCGATGTGGTAGCTCTCGGGAGCCTTGCCGGTTGCGGCCACATATTGCAGAAGGAGCGAGGTGTCGTTGGCTTCAAAGTCGAGGGGGATGTAGCGGCTCTGGTAATCGAAGGATTCGGCGCGGTTGTCGAAGTCGAAGAGTCCGTTTTCGACCGCAATATGGTTGGCTTTGAGATCGAAGAAGGTGTCGAGGCCGGATTTGCTGTGCTTTGCGGGTGTGGGCGGATGCGGCAGGTTGGTGGTCTGGTCGGGATAGACGATGAGATGGATGCGCGGCTGGTCGAGGACGAGGCTGCGGAGATGGATGCTCGGCGAGAGAAAGCCGAAGATGCTGACGCCGATGTGAAGATGGGAGATGCGGGCCAGGGGAGCTTCGTTTGCCGGTTCGTTGCCGTGGAGGACGATGTTATCGGCGTCGGCTTCGAGATGGCGCAGGCTCCAGCGAAAAGCGCCGATTTCGACGCGGCCGCCGGTGGCGTGCGTCAGCTCGGTTTCAAGGCGGCCGCGCACCATGTTGGCGAAGCGCTCGGAGTTCATCCAGACCGCGAGCGCAACGATGCCAAGGCAGACGACGAGCACGAAGCCTGCGCAGCTCCTGACGCAGGTCTGGAGGACGGGGCGATTCTTTCTTTGCCTGGGCGCGGGATTGGGCGTCTCTTCGCTCATTGGTCCTCCGCCTCGCCGGTGTCTGTTGCGGGTTCGAGGGCTTTGTCGAGGATTTCGACTCCGCCCTGTTTGCGCAGATCGTTGAGCCAGGCGCCGAAGAGGACGTTGACCTGCTGCTGGAGGAGGATTTCCTCGATGCGTGGGGCGACGGTTTCAAGCGGCGGCGGCGTTTGACCTTTCGGGTACTCGGGCAGGAGGGTTTCCCGATAATACTTTTCGACCTGCTCGTGCGGAATCTGGATACCTTGGCGGAAGCGGTTCTCAATGAAGCCGAGAACGACGAGGCGCAGGCGGATGTAATCGGTAACTTCGCTTTCGGTGAGATCGTTTTGCTTAAGGAAGGCTTGCCAGCCGGCGTTGGTGGCGCAGTTGGCGCTGGCGCAGGCGGGGAGCTGCTCGCGCAGCATCTTTACGCGCCCGGCGACTTCGGCGTCCGTAGGTGCGGGAACAGGCGCGTTGCCCTGGCCGATCTGCTGCTCAATGAGCGTGCGGCTGATGAGCAACTGCAAGGCGCGGCGCGCGGTGAGCGGGCGGCGGCGCGTGCTGTTGGATGGATCGAGAACCGAGAGACGCAGCTCATTCTCGATGTCGCTGGTGAGGATGGCCTGGTTGTTGACGACGGCTTCCACGCGGTCAAGGACTGCGGCCGATGTCTTCTGACTGGCGTTTTGGGCGCGCAGGACGCGGCACGATGCGGCGATGCAAAGAATGAGCGCCGCGGTGCGTGCCTGCCGAATTTTTGTGCCGGTGCGCATCAGAAAGTTTGCCCCAGGCTGAAGAAGAAGTTAAAGTGGCTGGCTTCTCCGATGTGTTGATCCGCAAAGGGATTGGATTGCGAATAATTGATATTGATGGGATAGAGCGGTGGGTTCAGGTTATAGCTGAAATCAAAACGAATGGGGCCGACGGGCGTATGGTAGCGCACGCCGATGCCGGGTGTGTGAGAGAAGTAATTGAAGCTGCACGCTCCTTGCAAGCCTGTGGAAGTGGATGGGCCGGACGGCAAAGGAAGCTGCGGAGGGGCCGGCGGATTATAGATGGGCAGAGTGTTTGTTGTGCATGCAGTGCGGTCGGGCTGGCGCACGCGCAAGGCGCTGGCCCAGGCATCGCCGGCGTTGGTGAAGATGTTTCCCATGTCGTGGAAGAGCACGAAGCTGACGGTGTTGCCGAAGTAGGGAAGCGTGGGCGGCGGCAGGCGCAATTCAAAGCTGTTGATGAGCGCGCCGGCTCCGCCGATGGGGTAGCCGGTGTCCGGATCGCGCGGACCGGCGGCGTTGGTGGAGAAGCCGCGCAGCGAGGCCGCGCCGCCGGCATAGAGGCGCTCGGGGAGTGGGATCAGCTCGCTGCTGGCGTTGCCGAAGGCTCGCTCCTGGCCGTAGCGCGTGTTGCGCGCGAAGACGAATTTTCCCTTGTCGAAGCTGATGAAGTTCGAGTTTGAGAGGTCGATGCGGTTGAACTGCGCCTGTGCGCCGAAGGGCGCGGCGGAAAGGAATTCCTGGAAGCTGGTGTAGGTGCCGTGATGCGCATCGACGGGGGAATCGCGGGTGTCGCGAATCCAGGTGAAGCCGGGTCCGCCGACTCGGACAGCGGAAGAGAGCTCTGAGAGCGAAGCGGGATAGACTTGCAGGCTGTCTTCGGCGACTTTGACGCGGCGGAAGTCGAATTCGTAGATGAACGTATTGGCGCGCGAGAAAAAGCCGTTGGTGTTGATGAAGTTTTGGGTGACGCGGAAACCGCCGTCGAGCTTGGATGCGACGTAAGTAGTGACGGCCTGGCTGTTGGCGTAGCCGCCGGTGAAGGTGAGGCCGAGGCGCTTTGCGCCGAGGAAGTGGGGGTTCTGGTAGATGAGGTTGACCTGTTGCTCAAGCAGGCCGTAGGTGCCCTGGATGCTGGCGGACTGCTCGCGGCCGAAGAGGTTGTTGCGCGTGATGGAGATCAGTCCGCGCGGGCTGACGCCGGTGCGGCCGTTGGCCGAGCAGGGCACGCCGGCGGCTAGGTACCCTTTGCAGTTGTTTTGCGGCAGGCCGGTCTGCGCTTCAAAGCCCGCGCCGTAGGTGAGCGTCCAGCGGCGGGCTTCCACGGCTTGCAGGAGGATGGTTTTGTTGATCTCGCCGCCGTCGGGGTTCTGGACGGCGGTGTTGACTTCGTTGAAGAGCGCGAGGTCGTAGAGGTTGCGCTGCGTCTGCCGGAGCGCTTGCTGGTTGAGCGGGTCGCCGGGATGGACGGTGATGCCGGCGGCGATGGTGCCGGGGCGCGTGTAGTGCAGGCCGGTGACGAGGACATTGCGCACGAAGGTTTGCCGGCCCTCGTGAATGTGGAAGATGACGTCAACTTTGTTGGGATCGGCGGGATGGTTGCGCTCTTCGACTTCGACGCGGACGTCGTTGAAGCCGCGCACCATGTAATCGGACATGATGGTGTCGCGGTCGCCGGCAAGGTTGCCTGGGGAGAGCAACTGACCGGGCACGGTGTTCATCAGCGCGGTGAGCGATGCCGTGTCCACGTGCTCGTTGCCGACGAGCGTGACGGCGCCGACGCGCTGCTGCGGGCCTTCGGCGATGTGATAAACGACGGTGAGCGGTGCGGAGAGGCTGGCGGCTGCGCCCGGAGTTTCCGGTTGCTGCGTGGCGCTGGCTACGGATTCGGCGGTGGGGCCGGTTTCAGGCGTGACAGAGACGTTGGAAAAGCCATTGTTTCGGTAGACGTTGGTGAGCGCGGAGACATCGGCTGAGACAAGCGCCTGGCTGTAAAGTCCGTGACGGTCAAAGGAGTTGGCTGCGCTCACGCTGAGCAGATCTTCGAGCATGGCGGAGTCAAAGTAGTGATTGCCATCGACTTTGACGCTTTCCACGCGGCGCCGCTGGCCTAGCTGCACGTTGTAGGTGATCTGCACGGAGTTTTCGCCGGAGATCTGCTCGCGGTGGTCTACCTTTACGTCGAAATAGCCCTGGCTCTGGTAGTAGTCGCGGATGCGGCGCGAGCCCTCGTTGAGCAGGTCGTCGTCCACGCTGCCTTCTTCATAAATGGGAACGAGGCGCTGGATGTGCTCGTCGCTGAGCTTGACGCCGTTGACCTGCACGTTGACGACGGGGCCGCGGCTGGCGGTGAATTTGTAGTCGATTTTGTGGGCGGCGTAGGTCTGCGAGGCGAGCTGAATCTGGGCTTCGAGGCGCTTCTGCTTGCGGTAGCGCTTGAGGACGCCGGCAAGCGCGCGGCTGACGGTATCGTGATCGACGGGCTCGCCGGCGCGCAGGCGGGCGTAGCGGCGGAACTCGTCGAGGGTCATGCCGGAGTCGCCGGTGACGGTGACGGAGCCGACGCGCGCCTGCGCGCCCGGCTGGACGTGAAAGGCGATGTTGACGAGCTGCTCGGCGGTGTCGGGCGTGAGCGCGGAGCGGATTTGCGCTTCGTGATAGCCGTCGTCGGCGAGGAGGTCCTTCATTTGCGCGACGGCCTGCTGGAGGCGCTGGTCGGTGAAGCGCGTACCGGCAGTGAGGCGGCCGGTGCGCTCAAGCTGCGTGTTCATGGTGGCGCCTTTGGCTCCGTCCACGGTGACGGAGCCGATGAAGGCGCGCGCGGCGCCGCGAAAGATGAGGGAGACACCGCCGCCGTCGCGCTCGGCTTCAACGTCGATGGCGTCGAAGAGGCCGGTCGAGTAAAGCTGGCGCAGGGCTGCGGCTACGTTGTCGCGGCTGAGCGGCTGACCGGCGGCGAGCGGGAGCTTTGCGCGCACGGCAGTGAGGCGATTGGAGCTTACCCCTTCGATCTCGATGCGGCGGATGGGCAGGCCGGTCCAGAGGCTCCAGTCGGGGAGGGAAATCTGCTGCGCGGGAGGCGAGGTTCTTTGCGTTGCGGCCTGTGCGAGCGCATGGTGGACGAAGGCCAGCAAGAAGAGAATTGCAAAGCCGAAACCGTTCCTCGTACTTGCCCGCAACGGAGCACTCGGCCTCAAAACTTTCCACCTCGTTGATCGACGCGATACGATCGAAGATTCAAGCCGCTTCAACTGCTTCTCCGCAATGGGTTTTTTGTGCGATGCTGCAGCGGAAGCGGACCAGAGGAAACCGCTGCCCCCTATACTAACGAGGAACCGCAGGGACGCGCAGCCAAGACACAGCTCCGGTAGTTGGTCAGTTACGTTTTTGCAAGGCCCAGGCTCCGGTCTTTCCTGCTAGACTTTCGACACGGTGGAAACAACCCACCCATCGAGCAAAGATCGTTCGATGGCGACCTCCGGTGAATCGTGCCCTGACACGAACAGAACCGGACTGACTTATGGACGAACCTTCAGGACAAGCCCGCAGGAAACGAATGACGCCATCCCGGATTTCGACCCCACAACCCGAACCCGCCACGGCAAACCATAGCGCTGCCACGCCGAAAGACGGCGAGGCCGAGGTTCTGGCGCTGGCCCAGGCCGGCGACCATCATGCCTTTGCCCGGATTTATGCGCTGCACAAGCGGCGCATCTATTCGCTGTGCCTGCGCATGGTGAACAACGTGGCCGAGGCGGAGGACCTGACCCAGGAGGCATTCCTGCAGTTGCACCGGAAGATTGCGACCTTCCGGGGCGACTCGGCATTTTCCACCTGGCTGCACAGGCTGGCCATCAATGTTGTGCTGATGCACCTGCGGAAAAAAGGGCTGCAAGTGATCTCGCTGGACGAGGCGATGGAGCCGACGCCGGAGGAGGGTCCGGGCCGGAGCTTTGGCGCGCCGGATTTGTCGCTGACGGGCTCGATTGACCGCATGGCGCTGGAGCGGGCGATCGGTGGGTTGCCGGCGGGGTATCGGCTGATCTTTGTTTTGCACGATATCGAAGGCTACGAACACAACGAAATTGCTGCGATGCTGGATTGCTCTATTGGTAACA
>JASHPD010000133.1 GCA_030038315.1 Acidobacteriaceae bacterium | reverse complement strand
AAAAGCCGTCATATTGCGCAGCGTCAGCCGGCCGCCAATCGTGATGCGTGGAATCACCGTCTCATGCACCTCGATCGGTTTGCCCGTCAGCGTGTGGATCGTAGCGCTCTGCGCGGAGATCTTCAGCCCAACCTCGCGCGCCACCGAGCGCGCAATCAGATTGAACGGCATCGTAGGGTCCAGCATCCAGCGGTGCGGATGCGCATCCACAAAGACCGGCACGTCCGTCAGTCCAAGAGGGTTCCGGCTCACCTGCATCGAAAACGGCTCGCAGGGATCGACTGTCATTGTTGGATTGTTCTCAGCCAGCGGAAGCAACTTCAGCGGCAGCTCGATCTCCTCGCGCTCCGCCGGAGTCAGCTTCGCGCCCAGCGCCGCATAAGCCTTTGCCGCCTGCGCCAGATCGCCCTCGCGCAGGTAGTCCTCGGCCAGTGTCCTGCGCAGCAGCTTTTCCTGGTTCGGATCTGGCGCCGCGTCGCCGCTCGCCGCAACCTTCGCCAGCAGCGGCTCCAGCAGCGCAATCGAAGCCTTGGCATTGTTATCGCGATTGGCCAGAATCCCGCGATAAAACTGCGCCTGCTCCGGCGGCAACTGACCCAACTCATCTTCCATCCGGAAGTATTCGTGATCGGCCAGCAGCGTGCGGAAACGTGTCTCGATCTCGACACCACGCGAAGTTCCGGTGCGCACCTGCGCGCCCTGTCCGGGCTGCTGCGCCTGCGAGGAAGACTGCTGCGCCAGCGCCGGAAAAGGAAACACAACCAGCGCAGCAGCACAGAGAATTTGTTTGCGAAAGCCTTGCCTCCGCGATTTTTTCCAGCCCCGGTCCATTTTCAGTACGCAGGTTACCAGATTCCCGCTGCGCGTCCCATTCCACGTTGGCGTGACGTTTTCCTTATGCGCGCACCATTACACTAAGGTTTGCGATGAAGAGATATCTATGAAGAAACGGACCCCATGAAGAAACGGACAATCGAACACTATGAGATCGTCCGTCGCCTCGGCGCCGGCGGCAGCGGCGTGGTCTACCTCGCCACAGACACGCTGCTCCAGCGCCCCGTCGTGCTCAAAATTCTGCGCACCGGCCTGCTCTCTGCCGAGCAGATGCGCAGCACGGTTTTGCGTGAGGCGCGCATGGCTTCGGCCATCGAGCACCCCAACGTCTGCGCCATCTACGAAGTCGGCGAAAGCGGCGAAGAAGCCTACATCGTCATGCAGTACGTGCCGGGGCAGTCGCTCGATCAGTTGATCGCCCGCGGCCCGGCAAACCTCCAGCTCGTGCTTTCGGTGGGTATTCAAGTCGCGGACGGTCTTCAAGCCGCGCACTCGATCGGCATCTTTCACCGCGACCTCAAGCCGCAGAACGTCATGCTCACCGACGGCGGCCTCGCCAAGATTCTCGACTTCGGCCTCGCGCGCCGCCTGCGCCCCGACGAAGCCGGCTTCGACCCCGCCAAGCCCGCGCTGGCCAAGGACGCATCCATCGCCGCCACCTACACCGCGCGCGGCGGCACCATCCGCTACATGGCCCCTGAACAGTTCGTCACCGGCCAGTCCAGCGTGCAGTCGGACGTGTGGGCTCTCGGCGTCATCCTCTATGAGCTGGCCTCAGGCCGCCATCCCTTCGCGCGCCCCGATGCCGAAGACTTTCAGGCCATCCGTGCGATTCAGTTCTCCGATCCGCCCGACCTGAGCGGGATTGTCCCTGGCATCTCGCCGGAATTGAAATCTGTCATCGCCACCTGCCTCGAAAAAAATCCCGCCTCGCGCTACGCCTCGGCAGCCGAAGTCCGCGAAGCGCTCAAGACCATCATGCGCGCCGAGCGCATTGAAACGGGAAGCATCCCCGGCGAAGCCGCTGCCAACCTGCCCACAACCGGCATTGAAGCGGAAAAACGCGCCACCGGCTTTCTCTCGATGCTGGCCGAACGCTTCCGCGAGTCCTCTGAAGACCGCCCGCAGCAGAATTCGCTCGTCGTGCTGCCGTTCACCAATCTCGGCGCGGCAGAGGTTGCGCCGCTCTACGGCTACGCGCTCGCTGACGCCATTGCCGCGCGTCTCGCGCGCATTCCATCGCTCATCGTTCGCCCTTCCAGTACGCTGATGAATTTGCCCATCGCGCAGACCCTTTCGCAACTCGACCCGTTGCAGGTGGGCCAGCGCCTGCTCACCTCTTTCGTGCTCGCCGGCAGCTTCGTGCGCTCCGAGCAAGGGTTCGACCTCAACTGGCAGCTCCTCGACGTGGCCTCACAAAGCGTCCGCTCCGGCGGTTCCATCCGCGTAGCCTCGCTCGATCTCATCGCCGTGCAAGCCGAAATCTCGAATGAAGTCTTCGCCTCACTGCATGGCCTCGGCTCCGCGGACATCGAAGCTCCGCCCGCGCTCGTCTCCAACGAAACCTCGCTGCCCGGCCCGGTCAGCGAAGAGTATCTGCAAGCCCGCGCCCTGCTCAGCTCCTTCATGGTGCGCACCGGCTCGCGCGCCGACCTCGACCGCGCCCACGCGCTGCTCACCAACGTCACCGCGCGTGATCCCCAATTCGCGCAGGGCTGGAGCGGTCTCGGCATCGCCGAGTTGCAATACGTTCGCCACGGCTTTGGCGGCCAGATTCACGTCATGCACGCGCGCCGCGCCTTCGATGAAGCGCTCAATCTCGACCCCTCCGCCATCGAGCCGAATCTCTACCGCATCTACATGCTGCTCTCGCGCGGCGAAAAAGAATCCGCGCGCCACGGCACTGCCAACCTGCTCGCCACGGCGCGCAACGACTGGAACGTGCACATGGTCGCCGGCCTCGCCCTGCGCGGCGACGGCATGTACG
The DNA here is from genome assembly GCA_030038315.1 of Acidobacteriaceae bacterium. Taxonomy (GTDB): domain Bacteria; phylum Acidobacteriota; class Terriglobia; order Terriglobales; family Acidobacteriaceae; genus Telmatobacter. The sequence goes on along the minus strand of JASHPD010000133.1, from coordinate 844 downwards.
ACGAAGCGCTCGCACAGTTCAACCGCGCCCTCAAGCTCAACCCCGCCAACGCGGCGATTCTCTACAACCACCGCGCCCGCGTTTACCACTATCAAAATCAACTGGAGCTTGCCGGCGACGAGCTGGAAAAAGGACTCGCGCTTGAGCCGCGCCATCCGCTGCTGCGCACCTCAGAGGGCTACCAGCAGATGCGCCTCGGCAATGTGAACGCGGCCATGGAGATTCTCGAAAGCGTCATTCACGACGACGGCCTCATGCGCATCGCCGTGCCCACGCTCGCCATGTGCTACGTGATGGCCGGCGACCGCGCCCACGCCGCCGCATTGCTGAAAGACGACACGCTGGCTGCCGCCGAAGCCGACAGCGAGATGGCCTATCGCCTTGCTTCGTACTTCGCTGTTGAAGGCGATTCGAGTGAAGCCTTGCACTGGCTGCGCCGCGCGATCTATCTAGGCAACGAAAATTATCCGTGGTTCCAGAAGAATCCCGCGTGGAATAATCTGCGCACCAACGCCGACTTCGAGCGCATCCTCGAAGACCTGAAGAAAGCCTTCCGCAAAAATCAAAAAACATGGAAGCGCTTGCTCGAACAGGTTCCGCCAGATGCGGAATAAGGGACAAGGGTTATCGATAAACGGCAAAAGCTATAGATATCCCACCCTTCGCAAAAAGCGCGAAGGATGGGGCACCCAGTGTTTGTCAGATTGCATCCGAGCTTTGTCCCTTTGTCCCTTTGTCCCTCTATCCCTTTGTCCCTTTGTCAATTCCCTGTTCCCACCCAAACCGGCGAAGATAAAACCATGCAAACCCTGCGCCTGACCGCAACTCCCGGCGATCTCGCTCG
>JASHPD010000132.1 GCA_030038315.1 Acidobacteriaceae bacterium | reverse complement strand
AAACAAGGAAATCTTCGCCAGGATGGACGGCGAGCTGCGCAAGAAGCTCAATATCGGCGCTGCTTCCAAGGCCGAAGTTCCTGAGGTTCCCGCCGGCGGCGCGGCCGAGGCCAAGGAAGCGGTTAAGGCGCGGCGATAGCCTGGATTGCCATTCCACATCAAGCGACGGCGGCCGATTCCGGCCGCCGTTTTTCGTGCGCGATGCCATAGAATCACCTTTGGGAGCGCATCCGGCATGGCCGTCAAGGCACTTTATCCCGGCACATTCGATCCGCCGACCAACGGCCACGTGGACCTGATCCAGCGTGGGTCCAAATTGTTTGAACATTTGACCGTTGCCGTGCTCAACAATCGCGGCAAAAATCCGCTCTTCACCGTTGCGGAGCGTGTGGAGATGCTTGAGGAAGCAACACGCTCGCTCGGCAATGTCTCGGTGGCGACGTTCGACGGCCTCATGGTGGATTTTGCGCGCTCGCTCGGCGCCTCAGCCGTGCTGCGCGGCATTCGCGCCATTTCCGATTACGAGTTCGAATTTCAGATGGCGCTGATGAATCGCCGCCTTGCGCCGGAGATCGAAACGGTTTTCCTGCAGCCTGCGGGCCGCTATTCGTTCGTCAGCTCGCGCATGGTCAAAGAGGTCTTCAGCTTCGGCGGCGACATCGCCGGCCTCGTGCCGCCGAATGTCCTTAAGCGCCTGCGCGGACGGATGCCGAAGCAATAAATTTCCGCATAGCATCTTGTAATTTCTCTGCTGCGTTTCTTTGTCTGTTTATTTTCTCTTGAATATCAACTCTTGACTGTCAAGAGAAGATCGCGTTAGCATCCGTGGCATGGTGGATGAAAATACAGACGTAATCCAGGGCACGCTCGACATGCTGATCCTCAAGACGCTGAGCCTTGAGCCGATGCACGGCTTCGGCATTGCGCGGCGCATGGAGCAGGTTTCGCGCGGCGTCTTCCGCATCAATCCCGGTTCGCTGTTGACCGCCTTGCAGCGCCTCGAACGCGCCGGATGGCTTGACTCCGAGTGGCGGCAGACGAAAAACTCGCGCCGCGCGAAGTATTATTCGCTGACGCGCGCCGGAAAAAAACAGCTCGAAATCGAAACCGCGGACTGGACGCGACGGGCTTCGGCGGTGGCGCGCCTGCTCAAGGCGGAGGCGTAACGTATGAATCCCTGGCGCTCGCTCATTTATGGTCTGCGTAACCTCGCGCGCAGAAAAAGCCGCGAGCGTGAAATTGCGGATGAAGTTGAGCAGTACTACGCAGAAGCGGAAGCGGAGCTGATCGAGCGCGGGCTGACCGCGGAAGAAGCGCGCCGCACTGTGCGCATGGAAGCCGGAACAATAAGCGTAGTACGGGAGCGAATGAATACCTACGGATGGGAGAACGCCGTCAGCGGATTCTTCGCCGACCTGCGCTTTGCCGCGCGGCAGTTGATGAAGCATCGCGCCTTCACGCTTACGGCTGTGCTGACACTTGCCCTCGGCATCGGCGCAAATGCGGCCATCTTTACCGCTATCGATTCCATCCTGCTGGCGCCGCTGCCTTACAACAATCCGAGCAGACTCGCCTTTCTGAACACGCATTGGAGCGATAGCGGCTATACCATCCCGCGCGTTACAGGGCTTGACATGATCGGTGTACGCGATCAGACGAAGAGCCTTGCGGCAGTGAGCCTCTATTGGAGCGGTCGCCTGAGCGTAGAGCTGTGCAACCACGCCACATACACGGAGTTGAGCTGGGTAGACGTAAACTTCGCGCGCGTCTTCGATCTGAAGCCGATTGCCGGACGCTTGTTCACCGAAGCCGAGGCGAACCAGGCCGCGCTGGTGAGCGAGCAGTTTGCACGCGACAACTTCGGCTCCGCGCAGGCTGCGCTCGGCCAGGTGCTGCATGGGGATGTCGGCAGCGCAGCCGTCGAGATTGTCGGCGTGGTGCCTGCGGGGTTTGATTTCCCAAGTAAAACTCAGGTGTGGATAGCCCGCCCCCTTATTCAGCCGCAGTGGGATGGCCGCAATGCGTTTAACTACCGTGCTGTGGCTTTGCTGCGGCCGGGCGTAAGTTTCAAAGCGGCGCAGGCGGAGCTTGATGCCATTTCGCAGCGGCTACAGAAAATCTATCCTGATGACAATCGCAATAAGCGGATCACAGTGGTCTCGCTCGCAGAGGCGCTTACCGGCAACGCGAGGCCCACGCTGCTGCTGCTCTGGGCCACGGTCGGCATCATCCTGCTCATCGCCTGCGTGAATGTAACGCACCTGCAACTGGTGCGCACCATGGAGCGCCAGCGCGAAATGGCGATTCGCAAGGCGCTTGGCTCTTCCCGCTGGCAGATCATGTGGCCTGTGCTGCTGGAGAGTTTACTGCTGGCTGCATTGGGTTGTGCAGCGGGCGTGCTGTTGGCCGTGCCCGCCGTGCGGATTCTGGTAACCATGGCTCCGAAGGAATTGCCTCGTGCCGGTGAAATTCACCTTAACGGCTGGGTTCTGGCCTTCACGATGGCGATTTCCGTGCTCACGGCGCTGGCCTCGGCAATCTTTCCCGCAATCCGCGCCGCAAAGGTAAATGCAACCGAAGCTATGAAACACGACGCCGCGCGCGGCATGAGCCGCAAAGGAGCGACAACACTGCGTGACGGTCTGGTGATCGCTGAAGTTGCAGCAACCTTCGTGCTCGCCGTGGCTGCCGGGCTTCTGCTGCGCACCATGTTTACTCTGATGAACCGTGATCTCGGCTTTGAGACGCGGCAGATGCTGGTGGTGGACGCCGACGCCCCTGCCCAGACTGCTGACGACTACCAGCGCGTCATTCTGCAATTCAACGAACTGTTTACGAAGTTGAGCGCCATGCCTGGAGTTGAGCACGTGGCTGGAATCATGGGACTGCCGATGGGTAACTACGGCTCAAACGGCAGCTACACGCCGCGCGGCGGATTGTCGGTGGACCCGCATCATCGGCCATGGGCAAATTGGAGTGTCGCCAGCCCCGGTTACTTTCAAACGATGAACATTCCAATGCTGCGCGGTCGTGATTTCAATGCGCAGGACACGGCTGATAACCCATTCGTTGTCATTATCAGTGAATCCGTAGCAAAGCAGAGCTTCGGCAACGCAGACCCTATCGGCAAACAGATTCAGTGCAGCCTCGACGGCGACAAATGGATGACGGTCATCGGCATCGTCGGCGACATCCGCCAGGACTCGCCCGCCGACAAGCCCGGCCCCGCGCTGTACATGCCCATGACGCAGCACCCGTACTACGCCAACCAGATCAATATTGTGCTACGCACGGGTGTAAAGCCGTCGACGCTGATGAACACCGTGCAGACGATGATTGCGCAGGCGAATCCGCAAATTGCGATGCGCTTTACAACGATGGATGCAATGGTGAACGAGTCCGTTACCACGCAGCGGTTCCGCGCAGCGCTGATCTCTCTCTTTGCCGCGGTCGGCATCCTGCTTTCCATGCTCGGCGTTTACGGAACGATGGCGTACACGGTGGCGCAGCGCACCTTCGAGATCGGCCTGCGCATGGCCTTTGGCGCGAACCGCGCCGTTATTCTGCGCGGCATTCTTCGTCATGCTGCAATGCTCGCGTGCATTGGCATCGCGGTTGGACTTGTGTTGAGCCTGATGTTGGCGCGGCTGGTCGCGGCTATGCTCGTCGGCGTTAACCCCATCGATCCAATCAGCCTGAGCGGAGCGTCGCTGCTCCTGCTGCTTACGGCTCTGGCAGCGGCGTCCGCTCCAGGCTGGAAGGCTACGCATGTCGATCCGCTCGCGGCTTTGCGCGCGGAATAGACGCTGTGCGCAGGCTTACTTGCGCACAGCTTTGAGCACGTTTTCCGTTGTCTCCACTTCGCCCAGACGCGGGAACATGACTTCGATGCAGTGCTTGTGCGCTGCTGGGTTCATGTCCGTCATTGCGTCGGAGACAAAGACTACGCTGTAGCCAAGGTCAAACGCGCTGCGCGCCGTGGACTCTACGCCGAAGCTCGTTGCAATGCCGGTCATAAAGACCTGCGTTGCGCCGCGCTCGCGCAGCTTCGCATCGAGCTCCGTGCCGAGGAACGCGCCTACGCGCTGCTTGGTGATGAGAATGTCCGAAGGCTGCGCGTTCAGTTCCGGCATCAGATCGGCCCAGTCGGGCGGAAAGGCGCGGTTCGGGAATCCCTGGTCGGTGCGGCCCGGCGCGCGGCCCGCCACGTTTACCAGCACTACAGGCAATCCGCGCTCGCGGAATGCTGCGGCCAGTTCCGCCGAGCGCTTGACCACATCAGCGGAGCCAAGCTCGGCGGTGAAGCCGGTAATGCCTTTCTGCAGGTCAATGACAATCAGTGCGGCGGTGGGATCGAGTTGTGTCAGAGGCATGGAAACTCCCTTCGGTTATTCCTTGTGTTTAGAGGCGAAGCTGACGCTCGACGGAAGGCTGAGCGCGACGATGCCCGCGAAGAAAACGATAAGAGCCGCAAGGCCTCCCGTGGCGACCTTGCCGGCATGGAACAGGATTGCTCCGATAACGAGGTTCAGCAGCGCCCAGGCGGTGTTGACGAGAGGCGAGGAAAGGCCTTTGCCGGGCGGCTTGGCAAAGGGCGTTGGGAAGCGGTTGCCGGAGATGCCGTGAACGAAATGCGGCACGGCATTGGCGAGAAATGCTCCGGCAAAGAAACATGCGAGGTACTCATGCCAGTTCATTGTGAGTCTCCTTTTTACGAGAAACGGACGATGTGTTCTGTGCGCCGCGCCTCATCCTGGTTATCCTTCCGTCTGTTACGAAGTTGCACTCATGGTTGTTTGAATCGCAGATTCCACGCGCGGCAGGTGCAGCATGAACCACACTGCGGTCACAGCACAACAGGCTCCCGAAAGCAGGACGGTGTACGGTGCGCCGATCCAGTGCGCCAGCGCGCCGGCCAGCAGGCTGCCTACGGGCGCCGCGCCATAAAAGGCCATGGTGTAGTAGCTCATGACGCGGGCACGCATTTCTTCCGAGACCAGCGTCTGGACAATCGTATTCACGGCGGAGCCGCACAATAACAGTCCGTAGCCTGCGAGCGCCATCATGAGCAGGGACGGCGCCAGCCAGCGCGAGAGACCGAGCAGAATGAGCGCTACGCTGACCAGCAGGATGCCGAATAGCACTGAGCGGGCAAGGCCGGCAAGGGATTTGCGCGCTGCCAGCGCCAGGGCTGCGATCATGGTGCCTACGCCCGAGGCGGCGGAAAGCCAGCCAAAGGTGTTCGGGCCTCCATGCAACACCTGCACGGCGATGACCGGCAGCAGCACCATGAAGGGATAGCCGAGGAGGGTGTTGAGCGCGAAGAGAATCAGCAGCGAGCGCACGGCGTCAAAGCGGCGCACATACTGCCAGCCTTCGCGCATCTGTTCGAACATTGTCTTTGTGTGGCGCGGCGCGGTTGTGTGCTCAATGCGCATCATCAGCAGCGATGCGATAACGGCGAAGTAGCTGATGCCATCGGCGAGGAAGCAGATGCCTTCGCCCCAGGCGGCGATTACGAGGCCCGCGATTGCCGGACCGATCAGGCGTGCGCCGCTGTTCAGGGAGGAATTCAGTGCAATGGCGTTGCCAAGGTCGTTGCGATCATCCACCATCTGCACCATGAAGGACTGCCGCGCGGGCATTTCGAGCGCATTGAGCGCTCCTTGCAGGACAGAGAGCGCAATGATCTCCCACAAATTAATTCGGTGCGTAAGGGTGAGCGCAGCGAGCGTGAGCGATTGCACTGCCGCAGCAGCTTGAAGCCAGGTGATCAGCTTGCGCCGGTTGAGCCGTTCCACCCAGACACCGGCAAAAGGGCCGAGCAGAAAGGCAACAATCTGCGAAGCAAAGCCGACGATGCCCAGCATCAGAGCCGAGCTGGTGAGCCGGTAAACCAGCCAACTCGTGGCAATCCGCGTCATCCATGTGCCGATGATCGAAGTACCCTGACCGGCGAAGAAGAGCTTGAAGTTGCGCGAGCGCAGCGCCCGCCACGTATGCGCAACGGATACGCGCGGACGCGATTTCTGCTGCGGTTTTGCGCTGCCTGCGCTCGCGCTCATTTTTCCACCAGGCTGTTCTCCACCAGCCTGCGGATGATTTCGCCGGCTGCGAAGAGCGTTTCCTGCTCGTCTTTGCTGAGCTTAGCGATGGTCTGCGCCAGCCAGGTGTGCTTTGCACTGCGCGCATTCCTGCGCACCTCGGCTCCCTTTGCCGTGAGCGAGAGCATCATCTGCCGGCCGTCAGTAGGATGCGGCGAGCGCTCGACCAGGCCCATCTCTTCGAGGGCGGTCACGGTTGCGCCCATCGACTGCGGCTTTACGCCTTCGACGCGGGCCAGCTCGGCGGTAGTCGCTGGGCCTTCTTTTTCGAGGCGCCCCAGCACGGCGGATTCTGTCCACGAGAGCTCATTGCTGGCGGCGGCTGCGCGTACATGGCGGATCAGCGAGCCGATGGCATGAGCAAAATCAGTGACGGCGGTATCGAATGTTTTGCGTGCCATGACAGGGTTATCATTGCATATTAGAAGTTAAACTTGCAAGTTTTTCTGTCTAATTTTCTTAAAAACGGTTTTGGCGGGCTCTCGTGATCCGTGCACTGCACAAAACTGCCTGCCCCGCGCGAATTTATACTTGGAGTGGCATGAGCACGTTTCTTCCAGTTGACGAGCAGCTCGATCTGCTCCAGAAAGGCGCGGCTGAGATCATCCGCGTCTCCGACCTGCGCGAGCGGCTTGAAGAGAGCCGCAAAACCAGCCGTCCGCTGCGCGTGAAAGCCGGCTTTGACCCTACTGCGCCTGATCTGCACCTGGGACATACCGTGTTGATGCGCAAGCTGCGCCACTTCCAGCAGCTCGGCCATCAGGTCATCTTTCTCATCGGCGATTCGACCGCGCTCATCGGCGACCCCACAGGCCGCAACGTCACGCGCAAGCCCTTGACGCGCGAGGAGATCGACAGGAACGCCGAAACGTACAAGGAACAGGTCTTCAAGATTCTCGACGAGAAGCTGACCGAGGTTCGCTACAACTCCGAATGGCTGGACAAGCTCGGCTATGCCGGCCTGATCGGTCTCTCCGCAAAGGTTACGCTGTCACAGATGCTTGATCGCAAGGAGTTCCTCACCCGCTTCCGCGCCGAGCAGGACATCAGCCTGCACGAGCTCCTGTATCCTCTCGCGCAGGGCTACGACTCCGTTGCCTTGAACTGCGACGTCGAGCTCGGCGGAACGGACCAGAAATTCAACCTTCTGATGGGCCGCGAGCTGCAGCGCGACTACGGCCAACAGCCGCAGATCGTGCTGATGACGCCGATTCTGGAAGGTCTGGACGGCGTGCAGAAGATGTCGAAGTCGCTCGGTAACGCCATCGGCATCCACGAACCGCCGGCTGAGATGTACGGCAAGCTCATGTCGATCTCGGACGAGCTGATGTGGAAGTATTTTCTTTTTCTGACCGATCTTCGCGGCTCGGAGGTAGATGCGCTCAAGGCGGAAGTGGCGGCCGGAACGCTGCATCCGATGGAAGCGAAGAAGCGTCTTGCGCGTACCATCACCGCAGGTTTCCACGGTGAAGCTGCTGCGCAGGCTGCGGACGAAAACTGGGCGCGCATGTTCCAGCAGAAGTCGGTGAGCGAAGACCTTGAAGAGGTACACATCGCCTTTGGTGATGTGGAAGGACCGGCGGAGGTTCTGCAAATTCGCCTGCCGAAACTGCTTGTGCAGTTGGGCCTCGCGGCCAGCGGCGCGGAAGCGAATCGCAAGATCGCGGAAAAAGCCGTGAAACTTGACGGCGAAGTCGTGGCTAACGCGCTCGTTCCTATCGACGGCCTGCCTGCACGCCTCGTCGTGCGGCTTGGTAAGCGCGCCAAGGTCGCAGTGATTGGCGGCATCGGTGAGGGAGTTTAGGGCTCTTCGACGAATTCTGGCGCAGGCTCCATGTCCGGCTCGGTCCACAGCAGGATCGACTGCGGCAGCGTGAGGACAAGCACGATCACAATCAGCAGCAGACCATAGTACAGCTCATCCGGCGACATTGGAATCCGGCGGAACCATTGTGGATGGTCCATGTGGTATAAAGCCACACCCCAGATCATCACCACTGCCAGTCCGATGACTTGATAGGCCTTGTAGTGCGCGTTACCGCGCTGATGCAGTTCGCGCTCATCGTTGAGGTAGTTGCTGCCCTCACCCGGTATTGGCAGATAGGTACCCAGCCTGAGCATCAGGAATGATTGCCCGTTATACGTTTTGGTGCGCTTGTTGTGGAACGGCTTCACCAGGCCGCCATAACTATTCCTACCGCCAAGGAACACATAGCAAGCAATGAATGCCGCCCAGAAAATCCATATTCCAGTGCGGTGCCAGTGATCGAGAAACCACATGGCAGTTATCAGTGCGGCGATTGCGGCGTAGATAAGAACCACCAGCATCCGCCTCCGCTTTTGCGCGGACATGTCAATGCGTTTGCCCATCAGCACAAGTTCGGCTCTCATCGCTCGGCCTCCACGTCCGGCTCGTTCCACAGGATGATCGATTGCGGCAGGCTCCACAACACAAGCACGAGCAGCACAAAGAACATCGGCCCGGTGAGTCCCAGCCATTCCGGGTTCGTCATGCCAAAGATGCCGTAAAGAACGATCAGCCCCATCGCAAGCCAGCGCACCACGGTGTAAGCCACAAAATGCACCCGGTCACGCAGCCGTGTCTCGCGCTCGTCAAGCTCGACCTCCTGCTCTGCGGCGGTGTCGCGATGAAAGAGCGAGATCATCCGCTGGTCCATAAACGCATAAACCGGCGAACGCAGCCCGCGAAAAGGCTTGATTGCACCGCCTGCGCGTACGCCGCCAAGAAGCGCGGGCAACAGAACCAGAATCTGGATGATCTGTATGCCCAGGAAAGCGCCACCATGCCGAATGGTGTAGCACAGAGTCGCGTAGGCAATTAAGGCAACAAGTAACCAATAAAAGACCACAATCCAGCGTCGCGTGCTGCGCCGGTTGATCGACCAGCCCCATAAGTTGCGCGTATTGGAGATCATCGCGCGTTCTCCTCTCGTTGCGTATTGCGCCCATAAACCTGCTCGCTCAGCGGCCGGAACGGCTCGGTTGAAAAGATCGCATCCACCGGCAGTCCGAAATAAGCGGCAATGGTGAAGGCCAGCTTCAGGCTCGGCCCGTAGTCGCCACGCTCCAGAAAGCCGATCGTCTGGTAGTTCACCCCCACCGCGTCGGCCAGATCCTGCCGGCTAATGCCGCGCTCGGCGCGCAGAACAGCGATTCGGTTGTAGAGTCCGCTTTCGCCGGGGCCGGGATTTCCGTTGTCAACCACGACACTATATTGCGTATACACAATAAAATTGTCAAATAGAAAATATCCGACCGAAGTCTGACTCCAAAACAAAAGCCAGACCCGCAGGTCTGGCTTCTGTCGCAACGGCAAAAGAATGTTGAATTTATGCTTCGAAATCCAGCTCTACCGGGTCGATCAGCGGGACCAGCCACTTGAGCAGAGCCTGGTGCTGCGGGTGAATCGTGTAGGCATCCGCGGCGGCCTTGTCGGTGAAGGTCATCAGGCCTGCAAAGGTAAAGCCGTGGTTGCGCGGCGAGAGATTCGGCCCGACGTGCACATCGATCAGGCCGGGAATCGCGCTGCAAAAGGCGAGAATCGTCTCCGCTGCGCGAGCCTTGTCAGCTTCCGTCGCCTCGGGCTTCCAGCGAAATCCGAAAATATGAATGAACATTTGTGCCTCCCGCTGCTAGTTTCGGATTCGGGCTCAGCCCGCCAGCGCAAACTCTCGCGCCGCATCGAGCAGCTTGCTGACATTTTCCTTTGAAGTTGACTCGGTGTAGATGCGCATCAGTGGCTCGGTTCCGCTGGCGCGCAATAAGAGCCATGTTTCAGCGGCGCTCGGTTTCGTTGCCGCCTCAGGGTTGTCGAGATAAAACTTCACTCCGTCGAGCGTCTCCTGCCGCAGAATCTTCATCCCGGCGAACGGTGCATCGCCAGCCCTCAGCGCACACGCCCTGGCAATTGCCGCATTCTTCACCGCGTCGGGAATGTGGAGGTCGATGCGGCCGTATTGGTGCTCGCCGTACTCGGCCTGCAGGTCGGCCACGAGCTCGCCCAGCGTTTTGCCTTCCTCGGCCATCACGTTGGCCAGCAGCAGCGCGTTCAGCAGCCCATCGCGCTCCGGCAGGTGCCGTTGGAAGCCGATACCGCCTGACTCCTCGCCGCCCATCACGATCTCGCGCTCGAGCATCAGGTCGCAAACGAACTTGAAGCCAATGCCGTGCTCGATCAGCTCGCGCCCGTGCCTGGCCGCAATGCGGTCCAGCATCTTTGTCGTGTTGAAGGCCCGCGTTACCGCGCCCGGCCAGCCTTTGCGCTTGAGTACCCAGCTCAGCAACACAGAAAAAATCTTGTGCGGATCGACAAAGTTTCCGTGCTCGTCCGTCGCGCCGATGCGGTCCGCGTCGCCGTCTGTGCAGAGGCCCGCGTGGCACCTATGCGCGACGACGGCCTCGCCCAGCGCGCGGATGTGCGGCTCAATCGGCTCCGGGTTGATGCCCGGAAAGAGTGGGTTCACCTCGCCGCGAATCTGCACGTGATCGACGCCGAGCCGCGTGAAGATGTCCGAGAGAATCGTTCCGCCCGCGCCGTACATTGAATCGATGGCAAACTTGTGGCCGGACTTCGCGATGAGATTCAGGTCCGCGAAGCTCTCGATCGCGTTCAGATAGTCCGGCACAAAATTTACTTCCGTAATCGGCGCGGGCTTCGTCGCGAGCTTTACCGGCGCGCCCAGAAAGCCTTCAATCTCCGCAATGATCGAAGGCTTGCCCGAGCCGCCGTACCACGCCTTGTACTTCACGCCGTTCCACTGCGCCGGATTGTGCGAAGAGGTAATCATAATGCCGCCGGCGGCCTTGCGCTCGCGCAATCCGTAGCTCAGCGCCGGAGTGGGCGTAATGCGGTCGGCCAGCAGTACCGCAATCCCGGTCGCGGCCACCTCTTCTGCGCAGGCGCGCGCAAAAGCCTTCGAGCCGAAGCGCGTGTCATAGCCGATGCAGATTCCTTTCGAGGGGTCTTCCCTGGCGTGAATGTATGCGGCAATCGCCTGCGCCGCCGTGCGCACATTGGCAAAGGTGAAATCGTCGGCAATTACGCCGCGCCAGCCATCGGTGCCAAATTTGATCTGCGCATGGGGCATGGTGAGTGAGGTCTCCTTGTATGCGTAATCCAAAAATAGATACGACTCAAGCGTCGCACCGCAAGCCGATACGAAACAACGAACCTGAAAATCTATAACGGAACAAAAACCGCGGGCAAGACATTTTTATCCCGGCGGCCACGCCATCCCGCGCCCGCCCAGCACGTGCAGATGCAGGTGATCCACGGTCTGCCCACCGTCCGCGCCCGTGTTGACCACCACGCGATAGCCCTTGCCCAATCCCTTGGTGCGCGCAATCTCGCCGGCCGTTGCAAGCAGATGCCCCAGCAGCGCCGCGTCTTCAGCCTTCGTCTCCGCCAGCGAAGCAATATGCGTGCGCGGCACAATCAGCAGATGAACCGGGGCCTTGGGGGCAATGT
>JASHPD010000131.1 GCA_030038315.1 Acidobacteriaceae bacterium | reverse complement strand
CCTTCGCGGCGGCAAAGGCGGCAGACTGCTCCGGTATAACGAGCCATGTTTTCTCCTCAACTTCGAGTGACGGCCGGTTTACGTGTCGGATGAACACTTCATCCCGGCCCGATTGTTATTCAAAGGGACTATGGGACTCAGGGGACTAAGGGACTGGCACAGCAATCAGTCTCGCGTTTTCAGTCCCTCAGTCCCTTCAGTCCCCTAAGTCCCTGCCGCGTCTTACACGCGGCGGCGCTTCGGCGGACGGCAGCCGTTGTGCGGCACCGGGGTGACGTCGCGGATCGACTTCACTTCGATTCCCGCCGCTGCCAGCGCGCGGATGGCCGACTCGCGGCCCGAACCGGGGCCGGCTACGCGGACATCGACAGAGCGAAGGCCGTGATCGCGGGCAATGCCGGCGGCGTTGGACGCGGCCTGCTGCGCGGCAAAGGGAGTTCCCTTGCGCGAGCCCTTGAAGCCGAGCGAACCGGCCGTCTTCCAGCTCAGCGTGTTGCCCACCTGATCCGTGATGGTCACGATGGTGTTGTTGAACGAGGCCTGAATGTGCGCAATGCCGTAGGGCACATTCTTGCGCTCGCGCTTCTTGAATTTCTTGTTCTTGCCAGCCTTGCCGGCGCCCTTTTGTTCCTTGGCCATTAGGTCTTCGCCGTCGCTTTCTTCTTGCCGGCCACGGTGCCCTTACGAGGGCCTTTGCGCGTGCGGGCATTGGTGTGGGTGCGCTGTCCGCGCACGGGCAGGCTGCGGCGATGCCGGCTGCCGCGGTAGCTCTGGATGTCGATGAGGCGCTTGATGTGCATCTGGACGTCCTTGCGGAGATCGCCCTCAACGTCACCCTCGTCCTCAATCACCTGGCGGATGCGATTCACCTCGTCCTCGCCGAGATCCTGGATCTTCTTGGAGGCGTCCACATTCGCCTTCTCCAGAATCTTGGCGGCGCGAGGATCGCCGATGCCGTAAATGTAGGTCAGCGCGGTCCGGGCCTGCTTGTTGCGGGGCAGATCGACGCCTGCAATACGTGCCATTCGAGAATCCTTCTTTGCTGCTTCAGGTTGTGTGCCTCCGGCCTAGCGCCGGTCCGCACGGGTTCATTCGGAAATCTCCGGGGTTCATCGCAAGCCTTGACTCAAGCTAACTCGCCCCATGTCCGGGGTACTGGGTGCAGGGTGCGGGGTACAGAACATATCGCGAATGCGAAGTGTGCTTGCTGTCCCCTGTACCCGGTTCCCTGTCCCCTTCCTTCGTGGAGGTTCCGTACAAGCCAGGCTCGCGTTAGCCCTGGCGCTGCTTGTGCTTTGCGTTCTCGCAGATCACACGAACCACGCCCTTGCGGTTGATGACCTTGCACTTGACGCAAATCTTTTTTACCGATGCACGGACTTTCATTTCTTCTGCTGCCTTTTCTCCGCGGGCCTTGCGGGGCTCACGGATGTTGTGGAATCCCACCCTTTCGGCAAAGTGCGCCGAAAGAATGGGGCACCCAAAAACTTACTTGTAGCGGTACACGATCCGTCCGCGATTCAGGTCGTACGGGCTCAACTCCACCGCCACGCGGTCCCCGGGCAGAATGCGGATGAAGTTCTTGCGCATCCTCCCCGAAACATGAGCCAGAACTTCGTGCTCATTTTCGAGCTTGACCTTGAACATGGCATTGGGCAACGTCTCAACTACCGTTGCCATCACCTCAATCGCGTCTTCTTTCGACAAGTGCTCCGCACCTTTACTTTTTGGACGAGCGCGTTGCCGCTACGCCGTCAGAATTGTCGCCCCGGTGTCGGTCACCGCCACCGTGTGCTCAAAATGAGCACTCATGCTTCCATCGTCCGTCACAGCCGTCCAGCCGTCCTTCAGGACGCGAACTTCCGGCTTGCCGGCATTCACCATCGGCTCGATGGCGATTACCATCCCCGCCTTGAGCTTCATCCCGCGCCCCGCCGTGCCGTAATTCGGCACCTGAGGGTCCTCGTGCATTGCCGAGCCGATGCCGTGGCCGACAAAATCGCGCACCACGGAAAATCCTTCGGCCTCGACCGCCGATTGCACGGCCTCGCCGATATCGCCCAGCGTCGCTCCCGGCTTTACCACCGCGATCGCCTTCTGCAACGACTCCTCGGTGACCTTCAGCAGCCGCTCGGTCTTGGGGTCAATCTTGCCGCCCACCGCAACCGTAATCGCCGAATCGCCGTAGTAGCCGTCCACAATCGCGCCGAAGTCCAGCGAAACGATGTCGCCGTCCTTCAAAACCCGCTTCGAGGAAGGAATCCCATGCACCACCTCGCTGTTGACCGAGGTGCACAGGTGCGCCGGATAACCGCGGTAGCCCTTGAAGGCCGCCCTGGCTCCAAATTCCTTGAGCGCGCCCTCAGCCACGCGGTCGAGATCGGCGGTGGTCACGCCCGGCTTGACCGCCGTGCGCACCCGCTCGAGCACCTGCCGGACAACCGTGCCCGCGCGGCGCATCTTCTCGATCTCGTTCGACGACTTGAGGACAACAGCCACAAAAACCTCAGTGATCCGTGGTCAGTTTTCAGTGATCAGTTTCTCGTTTGTCTGGCTGCATCGCCCACTGACAACTGATCCCTGACCACTGCTTTACACGCAAAATCCACCGTCCGGTTGCGCTATTTAGCCCGCAACCGCTCGACGGCGGCAATAATCCCCGCGGAAACCACCTCGATGGGCTGATCTCCGTCCACTTCCGCGAAACGTCCCTGGCTACGGTAGTGATCGACAACCGGCTCGGTCAGCGCGGCGTAGGACTTCATACGCTCCGCAAAAACCTCTTCCGTGTCGTCTGCTCGCTGGACCAGCGCGGCGCCCTCTAAATCGCAAACGCCTTCCACCTTCGGCGGCTTGACGTAGATGTTATAGATGGTGCCGCAGACAGGACAATTCCTGCGCCCCGTAATGCGGCGCAGTAACTGATTATAGTCCACTTTGAGGCTAACGGCAACCACGGGAAGGGATTGCGGTTGCGTGGAAGGCCGGCCGGCGAGCTTTGCGTCGAGTCTCGCGTCGAGCCAGTCCGCCTGCTTCAGGGTGCGCGGAAAACCGTCCAGAATGTACCCGCGAGCCGTGTCCGGCTGTGCCAGGCGCTCCGCAACCATCTCATTCACAAGGTCATCGTGCACCAGCTCGCCGCGGTCCATCAGCTCTTTCGCGATCAGGCCAAGCGGCGTGCCGTTGGCTTTGTGAAAGCGCAGCAGGTCGCCGGTGGAGATCTGCGGAATTCCCCACAGCTTGACCAGCTCCTTGGCCTGCGTTCCTTTGCCCACGCCCGGCGCGCCAAGTAAAAGAATCGGGCCGGGAATGGTCGAGTGCCCCATCGCCCGGCCGGATTGAAGCTCAGTCACGGACGACGGCATTACCAGGTTTTCCTTCCGCGAACGCGGCCCGAGCGCGGCGAGAAGCCCTCATAGTGCCGCATGATGAGCTGCGACTCGACCTGGTTGATGGTGTCCATCGCCACGCCGACGACGATCAGCAGCGAAGTGCCGCCGAAGTAGAAGTTCACGTTCAGGCCGTGCGTCATCCACGTCGGCAGGCTCTCAAAAGCCCGCCCGACGAGGAAGAGCTTGTCCAGCCGGATGCCGGACATCATGAACGTCGGGATCAGGTAAACCACGAAGAGGTAGAGCGCGCCGACCAGCGTAATCCGCGTCAGGATATCGTTGATGAAATCCGAAGTCCGCTTGCCCGGACGGATGCCGGGAATGAACGAGCCCGACTTGCGGAAGTTGTCCGCGATGTCATCCGGCTTCATCACGATCGACACGTAGAAGTACGCGAAGAAGACAATGGCGATGAAGTTCAGGAACACGTACCACGGATAGCCCGGCTGCAGTTGCTGCATGATCGGCTCAAGGAAGCGGTTGTTCTCGATCCAATCCATCTGCCCGAAGAGCAGGGGCGCGGAAAGAATCGAGCTGGCAAAGATGATCGGCATGACCCCGCCCGAGTTCACGCGCAAGGGCAAGTGGCTGGAAGCTCCGCCCATCATGCGCCGACCCACAATGCGCCGCGCGCTCTGGATGGGGATGCGCCGTTCCGCGCGTTCCACGTAGACGATGAAGGCCACAACCAGGAGCATGGCCACCAGCATCACCAGCACCAGCAGGAACGTCAGCCCGCCCCACGCGCCGGTCTGAATCTTCTGCACCAGGTCGCCCACGCCGCTCGG
>JASHPD010000130.1 GCA_030038315.1 Acidobacteriaceae bacterium | reverse complement strand
GCAGATAGTAGGTCGTCTTCAGGCCGCTCTTCCACGCGTACATGTACATCGAGCTGAGCTTGCCGATGTTGGGCGACTCCATGAATAAGTTGAGCGACTGGCTCTGGTCGATGTACGCATTGCGTCCGCGCGCCATGTCGATGAGCCCGCGCATGGGAATCTCCCACACGGTGCGGTAAATCTGCTTCACCTCGGCTGGCAGCTCGTCGATCTGCTGCACGGAACCTTCAGCCAGCTTGAGCTGCGTGCGAATCTCTTCGTTCCACAGCCCGCGCTCTTTGAGCTCCGCCACTAAATAGCGATTCACCTGCAAAAATTCGCCGGAAAGCGTTTCGCGTTTGAAGAGATTCGAGACCTGCGGCTCGATGCACTCGTAGCAGCCGACGATGGAGGCAATCGTCGCCGTCGGCGCAATCGCAATTAACAGCGAGTTCCGCACGCCGTGCTTTGCGATCCGTTCACGCAGTGCGTTCCATCGCGCTTCATCCGCCGGCTTCACGCCCCATAGGTCGAATTGCAGCTTGCCTTCGGCCATACGCGTCTCCGCAAAGGAGGGATGCGGCCCGAACTGCTCCGCCAGCTCGCAGGAAGCCAGAAGCGCGTGGTAGTAAATCTCCTCCTGAATTTGCGCCGAAAGATACTGTGCCTCCGGCGAATCAAACGGCAGACGCAGTTGAAAGAAGACATCCTGCAACCCCATCACGCCCAGGCCAACCGGCCGCCAGCGCTCATTCGCGCCCGCCGCCTGCGGAATCGGGTAGTAGTTGATGTCGATGACGCGGTCGAGCATCGGCACGGCAATCTTCACCGTCCGCGCGAGCTTCTCAAAATCAAACGCGCCGTCCGTCAGATGCCGCGCAAGGTTGATGGAGCCGAGATTGCACACGGCCGTCTCCGCGCGCGAGGTCACTTCCGTGATCTCCGTGCAGAGATTCGAGAGATGCACCACGTTGCCCGACTTGCCCGTCTGGTTGCACTTCAGGTTGCAGGCATCCTTGAAGGTCATCCATCCGTTGCCGGTTTCCGCAAGGCACTTCATCATGCGCGCATACAATTCGCGCGCCTTCACCTGCCGCGCAAAGAGCTTTTCCTCTTCGGCCTTTTCATACGCGGCAACAAATTCGTCGCCGTACAAATCCGGCAGATGCGGAACCGACTTCGGATCGAAGAGCGACCACGTGCCGTCCGCATCCACGCGCCGCATGAAGAGATCGGAGATCCAGTTGGCCAGGTTCAGGTTGTAAGTGCGCCGCGAGAGATCGCCCGTGTTCTCGCGCAGCTCCAGAAATTGCTCAATATCCGCGTGCCACGGCTCGAGGTACACGCAGCAGGCGCCCTTGCGCTTGCCGCCCTGGTTCACCGCTGCAACGGAGCTGTCCAGCGTGCGCAACCACGGCACAATGCCGTTCGAGAGCCCGTTTGTCGCGCGGATCAGCGAGCCCTCCGAGCGCACGCGATGAAAGGCGAGGCCAATGCCGCCGGAAAACTTCGACAGAAGCGCCACGTCTTTGTAGGCATCGTAGATCGACTCCAGTGAGTCCGCCGGCGAATCATGCAGGTAGCACGAAGACATCTGCGCGTGCTTGGTGCCGGAGTTGAAGAGCGTCGGCGAGCTTGGCATGTAATCATGCGAAGCCACCATGCGGTAGAACTGGATCGCCTCCTGCGGCGTCCCGGCCAGCCCGCAGGCCACACGCAGGAAAAAATACTGCGGCGTCTCGATCACTTTGCGCGAAAGCGGATCACGGAGCAGATAGCGGTCGTAGACCGTGCGCAGCCCGAAGTACTCAAAGTTGTCCGAGAACTCTTCATCGATCGCATGGTTCAGCTTGCGCGCGTGCACGCGAACAAACTCCGCCGTTGCCCCGTTCACCACGCCTTCCTGAAAGCCATGCTCGATGGACTGCGAGAACGAATGCAGGTTCTGCCCGGCGACTTCCTTCACGATCGTGCCCAGCAGCAGCCGCGCCGCCAGCTTCGAGTATTGCGGCTCCTCGGCAATCAGCGAGGCCGCGGTATCGATCGACATCGCATCCAGCTCGCGCGTCGTCGCTCCGTCGTAGAGCCCGCCAATCGTCTTGCTGGCCACGCGCATCGCGTCCACATTCGCGAGGCCAAAGGCGCATCGCTGCACCGCGCGCACAATTTTGTTCACGTCCACCGGCTCAAGCGCGCCATTGCGCTTGCGCACGTGCATCGTCGGAGTCTCTTCAGGGACCGGAAATCCCGGCAGAACGCCGGAAACGCTGGCCTGCGTCGGAAGTGTTGCCATCTGCTGCTCTCCCTCTGCCTCAGAAAAAGATGGGAAAAACAGCAGCCATCCCGAGCAGCGCCCAGGAAGCAGAAAGCCACTGCACCCCACCTCCCCTCGGAGGCGTAAGCGTATCCATCTCTTCGTGGCAGGTCTTCGGACTTGCAGGCAGCCTACTTGCTCCAGCTTCCCGGCTCGTGCCCAGACCCTGGCCGAACCAGTGCTTTTGTTTCGGAGCGTTCGTTCCTGCTCACCGCTGCGGGGCAGTTCCGGCCTCTCACCGGATTCCCTTTTCACCCGGTTCAGAGAGCCGGGCACCGCGAAGTGAAACTAACTATGACATGGGCTCCACGGGAAGTCAAACGCAATATCTTGGGGTTTCCGTGCAAATCCCGCCGGGGGAATACAGCCGGGCAACCCCGCTCTTCGCACGGCCTGCGCAATCGCCGCGCCGAGGCGGGTTTTCAACGCCGGCTCACTCCGAATCCTTGCAAAGCAGCGCCCTCAAAACCGCCGCCTGTTACCCGTCCCGCGCGGAAACGTCCAATCAAGGCGAGTGCTATACTTTAGCTCACGGCAGCGCAGGAAGCCTCTTGCCAGAACGTCTTTTCCGCGCCTGCCCGGAGGTTGCTTCCGCTTATGACTCCTCGCGCCCGCCGCGCACTGTTTTCTCTTGTGGTTTTCTTTGCCGCCTGCGCCTTTCTGGGCACCGTGCTTCAGCGCAGGGTCGGCGCGCAATCGGCCGAGGATGAAAGCCAGATCCGCGACAATCTGAAGGACTTCACCAACGTCTACGCCATCGTCGAGCAGAATTACGCCGACCCCATCACCGGCGACAAGGCCGACACCGCCATCTACGACGGCGCAATTCCGGGAATGCTGCGCACGCTCGACCCACACTCGAATTTCTACGACCCCACGGCTTACGCCAAGATGCGCGAGGAGCAACAGGGCCACTACTTCGGCGTGGGCATGGAGATCCAGCCGCAGCCCAACCCCAAAACCGGCAAGCTCCAGGTTCTTGTTATTGAGCCCTATGCCGGTGCGCCGGCCTTCCGTGCCGGCATTCACCCAGGGGATGCAATCGTCGCCGTCAACGGCCAGCCCGTTCAGATCGGCAGCACAGACCCCAACGTGCTGAGCACCTCCGACGCCGTGGCCAACCACCTGAAAGGCCCCAAGGGAACGCACGTGCAGGTGAGCATGATGCGCGTGGGCCAGTCCAACCCCATCGTCTTCGACCTGGTGCGCGACGAGATTCCGCACGGCTCCGTCGATCTGGCCTATGAGATTCGTCCCGGCGTCGGCTACATCCACCTGACACAGTTCATGGAGACCAGCGCGCAGGAGGTCGATGACGACATCGACCACTTCGGCAATCTCAAGGGCCTCATCCTCGACCTGCGCGGCAACCCCGGCGGCCTGCTCAGCCAGGCGGTTGAGATCTGCGACCACCTGCTCGCCAAGGGCCAGACCATTGTCACCCAGCGCGGCCGCGCCTACCCCGACCAGAACTACGTGGCCACGCACGGCAACGGCGGCAAAACCTTCCCCATCGTCGTGCTCGTCAACCGCAACACGGCTTCGGCGGCGGAGATCGTTACCGGCGCGCTGCAGGACCATGACCGCGCGCTCATCGTCGGCGAGACCACCTTCGGCAAGGGCCTGGTGCAGACCGTTTACAACCTGAGCGAAGACACCGGCCTTGCGCTGACGACATACCACTACTACACGCCTTCGGGCCGCCTGATCCAGCGCAACTATGAGGGCGTCTCGCTGCTCGACTACTATTACAACCGCGCCGGCGTGGCCAGCGGCGCCAATCGCGAAGTGCGCATGACCGACTCCGGGCGCACCGTCTACGGCGGCGGCGGTATCACCCCGGATGAGCTGATTCCCACGCCCAAGTCCAACGACTTTCAGGACGACGTGCTCTACCACGACAGCTTCTTCCGCTACGCGCCGCACTACTTCGCCGCGCATCCGAGCGTGGACCGCAACTTTGAAGTGACCGATGCCGTGATGAGCGACTTCAAGCAGTTCCTCACCAGCCAGGGCGTCCAGTGGACCGACAAGGACATCGCCGACAACCTCGAATGGCTCAAGGTGAACATCCAGGACAGGATTCTGGCCACGCAGTTCGGCACCAGCGCCGGTATGCGCGTGCTGGCCGACTGGGACCCAATGATCCAGAAGGCGCTCACCTACATACCCGAGGCGCAGGCGCTCGAAGACCACGCCAGCAAGGTGCTGGCGGAAAAGGCGCAGGCGCGCAACGATGCCTCGCCCGCTCCAGCACCGCAGTAGGCCGCCCGGCCTTCAGCCAGGCAAAAGACGGACAGGCATTGCGCCTGTCCGTTTGTTGTTTTCTTCGCGATTATGGCGTTTGCGCCAGTCGAGCGTGGAAGGCGTGCGTTGCGGATTATCGCTTCGCAAGGAGGATCTGCGGCGGATTCTTGCCGTAGGCAATGGTCGTGGCGGTGAAATTTGGCGCGTCTGTGATGTGGATTTTTACGGACAGCAGCGTGCCGGGCGGGAGGGTTGCGAGCGAAGCGCGCGGAATGCGCAGGCTGTAGTAGCCTTCTGCATCCCGCAGCGCCTGGTGGATGGCCGTGTGAGTGTTGACCGCGACATATAAATACCAGTCGTCTTGCCTGCTTACTTTCGTATGGCTTTCGGAAGAGTTGGGGCGGTAGGCAGACGGCGTTGAAGAATTTGAGGCGCGTTCGGCTGCCGGTCCGCCGAACAGCGAAGGAATGCCTCCTTCGTAATACACCGCACCCCCCGGCGAACTATCCGGGTACCCGCCATTGACGTCGAGCGTTTGCGCCATGACCTTCCGCGCCGCGTCGAGGATGGGTTTGGGAGGCATTTCCTGCTTATCTGTGGACGCGGCGAGGTAGAGCACGATGCGGCGTCCGGTGAATGTGTCTAGATCGTTGATCGCTGACGCGGCGGTTTCCGGCCGCGCAGGGCCGGATGGCTGCGCGTTTGTCCAGAATCTCCTGAGCTGCGCGGCGCTGGTTGCGTAATCGGTTCTGCTTCCGTTGCTCAACACGGCCGCGATCTGCCAGTCGCGCTGCCAGAGGGGATCGAGCGCGGGCAGAACGGCGTTAAGCGTTTGCGTGGAATCCGCGATGTGCGGCGAAAGAAGAATCAGCATCCGCGTGGGCTCATACGCGCCTGCGGGAGGCTTGCTGCCGAGCACGGGCCGGACCAGCTTGAAGGGAAGACGGACGCCCTGGCTGCTGAGGGTGAAATCCCTTGCCGAGAGATGGCCGATGGGCTTTCCGGCATTGTCCTGAACGAATACGCCGATGCGAAGAGAGTGGGTCTGCGTGTCTGTCTGCACGGCGAGAAGCGGTGCGCACGGCAGTGCCGCGCAACAAGCAAACGCGGCAAAGATTGCGAATCGCCGTTGAAGCAGCCATTGGCCCATTGCGCCATCCCCCAGGCTCTTTGCCCCTGAGCCTCGTTCCTTTTGCTCTCTGCTTCTAATGGACACGGTTGCCGATAGGAAAGTTTCGTTGCAATGTTGCTTGTCGCGTTGAAGATAAGAATTAGACTGGCTCTGAGCACTATGAAAGATTCGATTGCGGTTTCGAAAGAAAATTATCTCAAGGCCATTCTGGAGGCCGAGGCCGAAGGGCGGCAGGTGATTCCGGCTACGCTGGTGCACTGGCTGGAGGTTTCCGCGCCGGCGGTGACAATGGCGCTCAAGCGGCTCAAGCGCGATGGGTACGTCACCGTCGGCGAGGACGGCATTGTTCGGCTGAGCGAAAAAGGGCGCGAGACGGCGTATCGGACGGCGCTGCGGCACCACCTTGTGGAGCGGATGCTGAGCGAGGTCTTCGGCATGGAGTGGTACGAGATTCACGAGGAGGCCGAGCGGCTGGAGCACGCGGTTTCGCCGGCCTTTGAGGCCAAGCTGCGCGAAAAGCTCGGCGAGGGAGCCTGCCCGCACGGAAATTTTGTGCTGCCGGAGAAGCCCGAGGAACGCAAAAAACGCGGGGAAATTCCGCTTTCGGAGGCTGAGCCGGGCCGGCGGTACGTGGTGGCCAGCCTGCAGGAACGCGACCCGCAACTGCTGCTTTTTCTGCATAAGGCGGGCATCGGGCCAGGCAAGAGCTTGCGTGTGGCAAGCCAGAATTACGATCAAACAGTTTCGATTGAAATCGGTAAGGGAACTTCGATTCTGGGACGTCCGGCCGCGGATGCGGTCTGGCTGCGTGCCGACGCCAGCTC
This sequence comes from Acidobacteriaceae bacterium, assembly GCA_030038315.1. Lineage (GTDB taxonomy): Bacteria > Acidobacteriota > Terriglobia > Terriglobales > Acidobacteriaceae > Telmatobacter. Next base: position 3,070 of record JASHPD010000130.1, on the reverse strand, counting down.
GTAATATAAAATAACGATAAAAATTAACCATGATTAATTGATTTGTGTCATACTGGATACGAAAGGTCGGATTCTTCCCCGTTTCCAGATGGCTACCGAGATTACGCCCGAAATTCCAAGTGGTATTGCCGTTGAGAGCCCTTCGCTGCCGGAGGTACACGCGAGCGTGCGGCTCTCCGCTGCGCCGGGGTTCTGGCTGCGGCTGGCAGGCTTTCTCGGGCCGGGTTTTTTGATTGCCGTGGGCTACATGGACCCGGGAAACTGGGCCACGGACATTGCCGGAGGATCGCGCTACGGCTACACGCTGCTGAGCGTGATTATGCTCTCAAACCTGATGGCGATTCTGCTCCAGAGCCTGAGCCTGAAGCTGGGGATTGCCACGGAGCGCGACCTGGCGCAGCTTTGCCGCGAGACGACGAACAAGTGGGCGAGCTTTGTGCTGTGGATTCTGGCGGAGATTGCGATTGCGGCCTGCGACCTGGCGGAGGTGATCGGCTCGGCGATTGCGCTGAATCTGCTGTTTCATATTCCGCTGCTGTGGGGCGTGCTCATCACCGGGCTCGACGTGCTGCTGATTCTGCTGTTGCAGCGCTGGGGCTTCCGCAAGGTCGAGGCGGTGGTGATCGCGCTGATCGGCACGATTGTGGCGCTCTTCGGCGTGCAGATGATTTTGTCGCGGCCGGAGTATGGGCCTGCGTTTTTCCATCTCTTTGTGCCGTCGGCGTCGATTGTCATCAATCCTGATTTGCTTTACATCGCTATCGGCATTCTGGGCGCGACGGTGATGCCGCACAATCTGTACCTGCACTCGGCGCTGGCGCAGACGCGCAATTACGAGCGCACGCCGGAGGGCAAGCGCGAGGCGATTCGGCTGGCCAACATCGACTCGGCCTTTGCGCTGACGGTGGCGCTGTTTGTGAATGCGGCGATCCTGATTGTGGCCGCGGCGGTCTTTTATCGCAGCGGGCACTTTGAGGTTGCGGCCATCGAGGATGCTTACAAGCTGTTGAGCCCGCTGGTGGGCGCGGGCTTTGCGAGCACGCTGTTTGCTGTCGCGCTGCTCGCCTCGGGGCAGAATTCATCGATCACTGGCACGCTGGCGGGGCAGGTGGTGATGGAAGGTTTCGTCCACATCAAGGTGGCTCCGTGGGCGCGGCGGCTGATTACGCGCTCATTGGCAATTTTGCCTACGGTGGTTGTTGTGGCGCTGTGGGGCGAGCGCGGCACGGAGTCGCTGCTGCTCTGGAGCCAGGTGATTCTTTCGCTGCAGTTGAGTTTCGCGGTTGTCCCGCTGGTGATCTTTACCAACAGCCGCAAGAGGATGGGCGAGTTTGTGAATGCGCCTTGGCTTAAGGCGCTGGCTTGGACGACGGCGGTGCTGATTGCGGGGCTGAATCTTTGGTTTCTGGCGCTGATGGGGAAGCAGTGACGCAGGTGACAGTAAGAGTTTCTCCGCTTTCTCGTATTGACTGTTACTTGTTACTGGCAAGCATGACTATTTTTTCGTATACAAATGTAGCCTTGTAATGAGGTTTATCCGGATTCCACAAAGAGTAAGTAATCACTCTTCCATCGTCGCTCAGTTTCATAGAGCCTTGAGTGAAATCTTTGCCTTGGTGTTTCATCACTACGACAAATTCGCGACCTCCAGCAGGCCACACAGCGCGAGTAGTCCCTTCTGGAGCTTGGGGCCAGTGCATTGCTGATTTGACTCCATTGAGCGGTATGTCGCTGTGACGGCCCGAACTCGGGTAGTCGATACGCAAAGCCTGATTGTCGAGCCTCAGGGTCATGTCAGCACAATTCTGAATGTAGCTCGTATCCCGCCACTGGCCTGCAAAACCGTTTTCCCCGGACAATCGTGAAAACACGATTTGGTATGTAAATATAGGCGCATTCGGTCGAAACTCGGTGATCGTCGTCGTAAAATTCTTCCCGTCAGTCGAAAGCTCATCACGGGTAGCCCTAGTCTTTACCCCATTTTCTTTTAGGGTTATGTCTAAGATTGTAGAGCTGCTTTTTACGCAGGTTAGCGTGCGATTGCTCCCGATTGATTGATCCTTTCCATCGCAGTGAAGAGTATGACTCGAACTTTCAGCAAAGCGGTATCCGCCGTCCGCCGTAATCGAAATTGTCAGAACTGGGTCTTGAAAGCTGCTCTTAGCAGGATTCAATTTCCATACGCCATTCCAGTCTGACGAGGGTGCTTGGCAACCCAATACGGCGGCAAATGTGCAAAAAACGACCCAACTGAAACATACGTTCCTCATCGATTCCACTCCTGCTTATCTGTAAACCAAAATAATAATGGCAATTTTTCGGTCTCGTTGTCTCTCGGCGTCCCTTGAGCTGAACGGTTCCCAAAAAGTCGATTACATGAAACCCGCAGTCTGTCCACTAGTATGAATTCCATGCTGGTTCTTTCTGCCGCCGAGATGCAGGCTTGCGACCGCGTGAGTACGGAGCGGTTTGGAATTCCTTCGATTGAGTTGATGCGCAATGCTGCGCGGGCTGTGGCGGAGGTTGCGCTGCGGGTGTTTCCACGTGCGCGGCGGGTTACGGTATTGTGCGGCAAGGGCAACAATGGCGGCGATGGCGCGATGGCTGCGCGGTTGCTGGCTGAGCGCGGGCTTGAGGTTACGGTGCTGTTGCTCGGTGCTGCTGCCGATCTCAAGGGCGATGCGGCGATTGCGTGGAGCGAGCTGGCGGCTGCCGGTACTTGCCGTGTGTATGCGGTTGGTTCTGCGAAGGAGTTGACGCAATACTCCGCTGCGCTGGCTTGCGATTTGATTGTCGATGCGGTTGTGGGCACGGGGTTCAAGCCGCCGCTGAAGGGGCTTGCGTTGGCGGCGCTGGAATGGGCGAGGCGCAGTGTGGCTCTGGTGCTTGCGGTTGATTTGCCTTCGGGATGGGCGGCGGATGAGACGCGGGCTGCGATTGAGGCGCAGATTTTTTCTGCGGATGCGGTGGTGACTTTTACTGCGCCTAAGCCTGCGCATGTTTTTGGACAGCTTACGCGCAGATGGGATCAGCCGGTGGTGGTTGCGCCGATTGGTTCGCCGAAGGAAGC
>JASHPD010000129.1 GCA_030038315.1 Acidobacteriaceae bacterium | reverse complement strand
CGCGGGCCTGGCAAAAACCTTCCACGCCACAGAGCGCTACAAGGTGAAGCTGGGTATCGAAGTCTATAACGTGTCGAACAGCGTGCGCTTCGATGCGCACTCCATTTCCGCGAACCTGGGTTCTCCGGCAACCTTTGGCAATGCCACGAGTGAGCTCACGAACCCGCGGCTTGCGCAGTTCTACGGGCGTTTTGAATTCTAAGCGGAACGGTTTCGCCGGACGGAATGGAGCGCAAGGATGCTTTCCGTGTCGTAGACGCAGCCGCCCCAGACACCGCCGCTGGCCTGGATGAGCGCGGCCCAGAGGCGCGTGTCATCGGGCAGGCTGGGATGCGGGCGCAGATCGGTACGCGGCGGCCGTGTGGCGAGATACTTTGCGCCGCTCTCGGAGCTGAAGTTTTTCCCATCCGCAGCGACCAGATCGATGCTGCCGACGAGCGCGTCGCGGTCGATGACAATTTCGAGGATATCTCCATCGTGAATGCGTCCGATGGGGCCGCCGGCAAGCGCTTCCGGCGAGATGTGGCCGATGCACGCGCCGGTCGAGACGCCGCTGAAACGCGCATCGGTGAGCACGGCCACGTGTTTGGCATAGCTGAGATGTTTGAGGGCTGAGGTAACCTGGTAAATCTCCTCCATGCCGGCGCCCATGGGGCCGCCGCAGATGAGCACCATTACGTCGCCCTCGCGGATCTGGCCGGCCTTGAGCGCGGCGACGGCTGCGGACTCCGTGGTGAAGACACGGGCCGGGCCGCGGTGGCGATAGACGCTGTGCTCATCCACGAGCGAGGGGTCAATAGCGGTGCTCTTGATGACGGAGCCTTCGGGAGCGAGATTGCCGAGCGGAAAGCAAACGGTCGATGTGAGGCCGCGGGAGCGGGCGCTGCCGGGTGAGAGGATGACGTCGTCGGGGTCGATGCCGTTCTGCTCACGGAGCAGTTGACAGAGCGCTTGCCTGCGCTCGCTCTGCTCCCACCAGTCGAGATTTTCGCCGAGTGTCTGGCCGGTCACGGTCATGAGATCGGTATGCAGCAGGCCGGCGCGGCGCAGATGCAGCATCGCCTCCGGCACGCCTCCGGCAAGAAAGACCTGCACGGTGGCAAAGTTGCGCGGGCCGTTGGGCAATGCGTCCACGATGCGCGGAACCTGGCGGTTGATGCGCTGCCAGTCTTCTACGGTTGGGCGCGGCAGGCCGGCGGCGTGCGCGATGGCGGGCACATGCAGGAGCAGGTTGGTTGAACCGCCGAAGGCTGCGTGAATGACCATGGCGTTCTCAATGGCGCGGCTGGTGAGGACATCGCGCATGGCGAGGCCGGAGTGGTGCATTGCGAGAAGCGCTCGCGCGGAACGGCGCGCTGCGTCCAGCCATACGGCGTGGCCCGATGGCGCAAGCGCCGAGTGAGGCAGCGCAATGCCGAGCGCCTCCGCTACGACCTGCAATGTGGCCGCTGTGCCGAGGAACTGGCACCCTCCGCCGGGCGATGCGCAGGCGCGGCAGCCGACCTCGGCGGCGTAGTCGAGCGCGATTTCGCCGCGCGCAAAACGGGCGCCGATGCTTTGCACTTTGCCGGCGTCCTCACCGTTCTCCGGCAGCAGCGTAACACCGCCGGGAACGAGGATTGCGGGAAGTGAGCCTGAAGACGCGAGCGCCATCATCATTGCGGGCAGGCCTTTGTCGCAGGTGGCAATACCCATTACGCCCTTGCGCGTGGGGAGCGAGCGCATGAGCCGGCGCAGCACGATGGCTGCATCGTTGCGAAAAGGGAGCGAATCCATCATCGCCGCGGTGCCTTGCGAGCGGCCGTCGCAGGGGTCCGTGCAGGCGCCTGCAAAAGGAATGGCGCGCAGGGATTGGAACTCGCGTGCGGCCTCGGCCACGAGCAGGCCGACTTCCCAGTGGCCGGTGTGGAAGCCGAGAGCGATGGGCGAGCCATTCTCCGCGCGCAGGCCGCCGTGGGTGCTGAGAATGAGGAATTCGGGATCGAGCAGGCGGTCCGGCGCCCAGCCCATGCCGGCGTTCTGGCTGAGGCCGAAGAGATTGCCGGAGGGTTGGATCACGAGCATCTCGGCCGTGATGGGCAGCGAGCCATGCGGGCCCGGCGCGTGCGTGCGAATGCTCGCGTAATCGAGCTCGGAGGATTCGAGGATCGAAGAAATCATAAGAGCCACCGGGGTGGAATCCGTAAGACGCTATTCGACACTTTATGCCATTCCGGGTAAAGTGCGGGAGACGCGCGCCCAGATGCTAACGAGGAGATGAAAATGGACGAGCCGGATCTGAAGCAGCGCTGGGCGCGGATTTTGCCGGCGGTCTTCGTTACCTATAGCCTGGCTTATCTTGATCGCGCCAACTACGGCTTTGGCGCTGCAGCGGGGATGGCTGCTGATCTCCACATCAGCGGCCAGAGATTGGCGCTGCTCGGAGCGCTGTTCTTTCTCGGCTATACGCTGCCGCAGATTCCGGGCACGGCTTATGCGAGCCGGCACAGCGCGCGGCGGCTCATCTTTGTGGCGCTGATCGCGTGGGGCGGCTTTGCCGCGCTGACCGGGGTGATCCGCAACTTCTGGCTGTTGGCGGCGGACCGGCTCCTGCTCGGCATGGCGGAAAGCTTTGTCTTCCCTGCGATGCTGGTTCTGCTTACGCGCTGGTTCACGCGCGAGGAGCGCTCGCAGGCCAACGCGCTGCTCATCCTGGGCAACCCCGGCACTATCGTGTGGATGTCTGCCGCGTCGGGCTTTCTGATTCGCGCCGCGGGCTGGCGAGCCATGTTTGCCGTGGAAGGGCTGGCGAGTGTGGTGTGGGGCTTTTTGTGGCTGGCGCTGGTGCGGAACTCTCCGGAAGAGGCTGCATGGCTGAGCGAAGCGGGCCGTGACAGGCTGCGCCATGCGCTCGACCAGGAGCAGCGCACGCTGCCGGGCGTACTGAATCTGCGCACCGCCTTTCGCTCGCCCAACGTGCCGCGTCTCTGCGTGCAGTATTTTTTCTGGAGCCTTGGAGTTTACGGCTTTGTACTGTGGCTGCCGCTGGTGATTCGCAATGCTTCCGGCTTGCCCATCCACATTACCGGGCTGCTCACCTCGCTGCCGTATCTGCTGGGCACCATCCTGATGCTCGCCGTTGCCCGTGTGTCGGATCGCAGTCGCGAGCGCAGGCGCTATATCTGGCCGCTGCTGGTGGTTGCGGGCGTGGCGCTGGGAGCCTCGTGCCTGGCCGCGACGCATTCCTTTGCATGGACATATGCCTCTGTCCTTCTCGCTGGGGCCGCCATGTACGCGCCCTACGGGCCGTTCTTCGCCATTGTGCCGGCGATGCTGCCGAAGAACGTGGCCGGCGAGACAATGGCGTTGATAAACTCCTGCGGCGCGCTGGGCGGATTTGTTGGCACATACCTGGTGGGACTTTTTCAGGCCTGGACCGGCAACGCGCAGGCGGGATTCCTGCTCATGTCGCTTGCGCTCGTTGTCTCCGGCATCCTGACGGCCGGTATGCGACCATTGCCACGGGAGGTGAACGCGTGATTCTTTATCGCCTGAGCGAAGGGCTGCTCGTCGAGCACGCAGGCAGCTACTATAAAGTTCCTGAGCTGTCGCTTGACCGGCTCATTGCCAAGCCTGATCTGCACGCTTACCTCAAATCGATTGTTGCCGCGAACGAGCCGATCGATGCGCCTGCACCGCCTGCGCCGCTCGCGCCGCTTGGTTCGCAGGAGGTGTGGGCCGCGGGCGTGACCTACTTCCGCAGCCGCGCGGCGCGCATGGAAGAGTCCAAAGACTCGGGTGGCGGCAGCTTCTATGACCGCGTCTACACCGCCGAGCGGCCGGAGCTCTTCTTCAAGGCCATGCCGCACAAGGTTGTGGGGCACGATGCCGCGGTCCGCATCCGGCGCGACGCTGCGTGGTCCGTGCCGGAACCGGAACTGGCGCTGTGCGTGAATCCGGCGGGCGCGATCATCGGCTACACCATCGGCAATGACATGAGCTCGCGCGACATCGAGGGGCAGAACCTGCTCTATCTGCCGCAGGCGAAGATCTGGGACGCAAGCTGTGCACTGGGGCCGGGCATTCTTATCACGCCGGAGCCCTTGCCGCCCGCAACGCGGATTCGGCTCGAGATTCGGCGCGGCGACGCGGCTGTCTTTACCGGCGAAACCGCGTTGTCCGAGATGAAGCGCAAGCCGGAAGATCTGATCGAGTATCTCTTCCGCGACCAGAGCTTTCCTTGCGGATGCTTTCTGCTCACCGGAACCGGCATTGTTCCGCCGGATGACTTTACGCTTGCGAGCGGAGATTTGATCGCGATCTCTATCGACGGCATCGGCACGCTGAGAAATCCGGTGGCGTAACACAACGGCAAGAAGCATTCACAAAAATTCTTCCGGACATTCTCTTCGAATTCGGAGTTTGCTTCCCAGGTATTCAACACCACACTCCTCATCAGAAACATCCCTGGGATAAACACCTCACTCAGTCTCGCTCATCCTTCCAGCATGAACAACTCCGAGTTGCCCATCCCAACAAAACTCCCTGACAGGGGTTAAAGTTGCTAACAGGGTCTAAAAAAAGAGTATTTTGAACTTTTTGCTTCAAATCGATAAGAGCCGGCCGGTGTTTCCCGAGCGGCTGGCCCGGCGCGGAGAATGCTTTCCAGCCACAAGGCGGTGCGCCGTTACAATTTGAGCGGAGAGATGCGATGCCACAGTTGAGCAGAACAGGAGTTTCCCTTGAAGACAATCTGTTGAAAGAGTTTGATCGGCTCATCGCAAAGCGTGGTTATGCGAACCGCTCAGAGGCATTCCGTGATCTCATCCGCGAAGCGCTTCTTTCCGAGATTGTTGAGTCAGACAAGCCGGTGGTGGGGACCCTGACGCTTGTCTACGATCATCATGTCCCGAATCTCGCGCAAAAGCTGACCGAGATTCAGCACTATGCCGGAACTATGGTTCTTGCGGCCACGCATATTCATCTCGATCATCATTACTGCCTGGAAGTGATCCTTATGAAAGGCCGGGGTAAAGAGCTTCAGGCTGTTGCCGATGGTATGCTGGCCTTGCGCGGAGTTGAGCTTGGCAAACTTGTCCTGACAGACTCCGGCGCCAGCCTCAAACACGCTACACACTCGCGCTAGAAGTTG
>JASHPD010000128.1 GCA_030038315.1 Acidobacteriaceae bacterium | reverse complement strand
AAGCCCTCGCGCAGAATTACTTCCTTACAAGCCGCATCCTTCGCGCTCACCGTCTTCGGAAACGCGCTCGCCAGCTCGCCTAGCTGCGGCAGCATCTTCAGCTTGTCAAAAAAACCTTCCGGAGCTTTCACATTCATCAGCCCGGAAATACGCTCGGCAATCTCATCGACCGTGTTCACACCAAGTGCCATCGCCATCCGCCGCTCGCTGCCAAACTGATTCATCAGCACGCTCTGCCCCGGAAAACCCTTCACGTTCTCAAACAACAGCGCCGGACCACCGGCAGTATAAGCATGAGATATGGGTGCCCCATCCTTCGAGCGTTTTGTGCTCGAAGGGTGGGAACGCGCGCCAACCTTCGATACCCGGTCCGTAATCTCCGTAATCTCCAGCTCCGGAGAAACCTCCTCGCGCACACGCTTCAGCTCGCCGTGTTTTTCGAGCGTCTTGATCCAATCGCGCAGATCGTCGTAAGCCAATGTCTTATCGCTCCTTGAAGCCGTCTCATCCCTAGCTTCCATGCTCCGGCTGGCTCTCTGAGGCCCGCTTTGGTGCGGGTCTCACATGCGGCGTCTCCGGCCGCAACGGGTTTATGAGACAGCTTGCTGTCCCCTCCATACTAAAGCGCGCGTCCCTGTCCTTCCGTCACGTTGCGGCACGTTCGCGTCCGTGCCATACTGTCTCCCGCATAACAATTCCGATTCCCGCGCCACTACCCATACACGCCGCCAACCGTCGAAGAGACCCAAAGGAGACTCTGCATGTCTGCCACCCATAAATCGGCTACGCATAAATCCAAAACACATAAACCTGCCAGCCAGGCAATCCCTAATCACCCTTATTTCAAGCGCCGCTCACTCTTCACCGCCCGCGCCCGCGCCGCGCAGGCCTCGGGAGAAGAACCCTGGTCCGTCCCCGATCTCTGCGCCGCCTACCAGTGGCCAGCCAACCTTTCCGGCGGCGGCGTCATCGCCATCGTCGAACTCGGCGGCGGATGGGTCCAGTCCGACATTGACGCCTACTTCCAATCCATCGGCCAGCCTTCGCCCAGCCTCACCGACGTCTCCGTCGACGGCACCACCAACAGCCCCAACCAGGGCGTCGGCTCCGCCGACGACGCCGACTACGAAGTCGCCCTCGACATCGAAGTCGCCGGCGCATCCTATTACGCCGCCACCGGCAAGGCAGCCACCATCCGGATGTACTGGTCGCAGAACATCAACACCGCTGTCGCAAAAGCCGCATCCGACGGCTGCGATGTCTGTTCCATCTCCTGGGGCGCCGACGAAGCCGACTGGGGAACTACCGCCGCCGATCAAATGGAATCCGCCGCCGAATCCGCCACAGCCGGAGGCATGATCGTCTTCGCCGCCTCCGGCGACAACGATTCCAGCGACGGCGGCTCAACCCCGGCCAATGTCGACTGTCCCGCCTCCTGCCCGCACGTCATCGGCTGCGGCGGAACGACGAAAACCGCAAGCAGCGAGGTGGTCTGGAACAATAACCCCGGCAATGCCGACGGCGAAGGCACCGGCGGCGGCTACTCCACAATTTTTCCTGTGCAATCCTGGCAGATCGGCGCGCCGCCCGCGCCATCCTCCGCACCCGGCAGCGGCCGCATGGTTCCCGACGTTGCCGCCAACGCCGACCCCGACACCGGCTACGATATCTACGTTCAGGGCGCATCCACCGTCGTCGGCGGCACCAGCGCCGTAGCCCCGCTCTACGCCGGCCTCTTCGCAGCCTTCGGAACCAAGCTGGGCTTCGTGACGCCCACGCTCTGGTCCAACCAGTCCGCTTTCACCGACATCACCCAAGGCAACAACGGCACCTATTCCGCAGCCGTAGGCCCAGACCCCTGCACCGGCATCGGCGTCCCCATCGGCACAAGCATCGCCGCATTGTTCTAACCCTCACTCCCATTCTCCATTGCCCTCTTGAGAGGTACCGGAGAATGGGAGTGTCATTGCGCAGCCGCAACCGTTTTTTGTACGTCCGGCAACGGGATCGAATAAACATGCTGCGTCGCTGTAAGCACCTCCAGCGTGTTTGTCGATGGAATAAAACGCGCGGCGCGCGGCCGATGATCCACGATCACGCGCAAAACAGCGTTCCCGCTCGCGGCATCGTAAACCACAACCTCCTGGTCACGATTGTTCACCGCCAGAAGACCCCGTTTGCCGTCTCCCGCCAGCACGCGGCCATAAAAGGCTGCCGTTCGCACTCCGTTGGAGACCCTGTACACAACCGTGTTATTCACATTGCCGTGAACGGCAAGATAGTCCCCGTAAAGATCAGCCCACCGCTCGTCGTCATCGCTGGGGCGGGTAGGAGTATGCACCACGCGCTCAATCTCTCCCGTCCGTGCATTCACAATCTCAACAAGCAGTCCCCGCTGAACCCATTCCTTCATCACGTCGCTCGTTTTCACCAGCTTATTTGTGTTGTGGCCCTCCTCGCTTGCGCCGGTCTCTGAAAGCAGGTCCATAACCAGCAGAAGCGAATCGCCGTCCGTGCCATATATGGCAGGAGTTTCGTGCGGATACTTCCGCGACCACAACAGCGCGCCTGTCACAGGATCGGAAATACGTATTTCGGCATCCCCATCAATGTAGTCCGAATTCGCATCGTGAGGAACATAGGTCACAAGAACGCCGCTAGCCAAAGCTTGAAATTTTTCAGACTTTACCCCTTCGATGCTCTTGTTGGTGTGAGGGTCATAAATCAGGTTGGTGCCTGGTTTCCCAAGCGCCTTCTTCAGGTGAATCTGTAAATCATCCTTCCCGTCAAACTGCATCGAAGTAAAGGGACGCAAAAGGGCAACCTGCGAGTGTTGCGTCAGATCCCACACAACACCGCGCGTGCTGTTGGAATAAGCCAGGTACTTGCCGTCGTCGCTGAAGTCTCCTGCAGCCAGCGGGCGGAGCGGACGAATGGCAAGATTGACCATCTGAGCGTGGGGAGCGTTGAGATCCTCAACAGCCACCTGCCCCATCGGCGTTTCGCTGGCAAAGCTAGAGCCGTACACATCCGCGGAGGTCATCCTGAAAGCCAGGGAGGCCTTTTGCGTCTCTGGCTCGAAAAGAATCGCCGGACTGTCTCCCACCGGGCCAATCAGCAAACCATCTCCGCGGCTAATTTGCTCCATCCACTGATCCCCCAGATAAAATTTGCCCAGCAGTTCTCCCGTGGGAAAATTTGCCATGCACATGGGATAGAGATAGCCGCCGCCCTTCTGCTGCTCGGGGCGGCCGCAGTCAAACGCAATCTTGTTGGCGCCGAAAAACGCAATGCGCCCTGAACCGATGGAATCAAGCGCGCCGCCCATTGGAATTGGCCTGCGATGATCCAGGTCGTAAGCCATCGCCTTATATCCGGCCACAATCAGCATCGTGCGCCCGTCCGGTGTATAGAGAATCTTCACCTTCTCCCACAACGGCGGATATTCGTCCCACTTCTTGTTTTCGTAGTAAATCTTCTCCGAATCAACGTCGATAAAGGTCAAATCAATTCCGCTATCCCCAGAGGTAATGCAGGTAAAAGTCTTCCCATCCGGAGAAAAGCTATCGACCGTGCAACCCTTGTAATCCACCAGTTCATGCACGGATTCCCGCTGCCGTGTGGCGATATTCCACGTTTCCACGCGCATACTTGGGTAAGAGACCGTAACCCGCGAGGAATCCGGCGAAAAATGCGCTTCATCCGCGCCTTCGGCATCAATCGTGAACAACAATTTCAGCGGCGATCGCTGTAAAATGTGAATCGCGGTTTCTTCCTGCGCAAGAATCAGGTTGCCGTCCGGGCTGAAGCGAACCTCATCCAGCGCAGGGTGCATCGGCGGATTCAGTGCAATCGACTCCAGCCCCGGCGTCGGCGGAACCTGCCAGCGAAAAGCCTGCGTCCGCAGCTTATTCTGGAAATCGAGAAAGCTCTGCGAGGACGATGAGGGCGCGGACTGGCAGGCAGCCGAGAACTGGCTTGCCAGCTTGCGCGCCGCGCGGACGCGAGCAATCATCTCAGTGTCTTCCCCTGCCAGTATGCGAAAGAAGGTTTCACTCCGTCCGTGGTTATCCGAAACTCGGTCCAGAACCTGGGCAAATGCTGGTGGAGAATATCCGGCCCTGGCCATCGCATACAGCCCGATACTGTCGGCCTGTAACTCGTCCCTTTCGGCATCGTCTCCACTTTCCTCCGCCTTGGCCTTCCACGGAGCGTTAATCAGCAGTTGCACCTTGTCCGCAATGTCGCGCTTGTCCGTCACAGACGATACGTTCATCAGCGCCTTCAACTGATGCGTATACGTAATCGTCCCTATGTGCGAATAAACATGGCCAATCTCATGCGAGAGCACACCAGCAAGCTCATCCTCGCTGCGCGCATCGGTAATGAGCTTGCTGCTCACATACACATAGCCGCCGGCCACGGAGAAAGCATTCGGCTCATCCGACAGGTACACACGGAAAGTAAAGTGAATTGCCGTAGGCGGAAGCTGCGCCAGCAGTTTCTGTCCGATCCGCGTCAGCTCAGCCGAATCGCTTTCCGGAAGCAGATAGTATTCGGATTCAAGCTGATCGGCCTGCGCCTCGCCAAGCCACTGCTCTTGTTGCTCGCTGAAGATATTCGGCTTGTTGACCTTGTATTGGGGCTCGGGCAGCGTGCAGGCAGCCTGTTGTGCGTAGCCGATCGAACCAAGGATAAGAAAAGCAGAAAAAGCACTGAAGATACGCGAAGCGTTCATGATCTTTTCCCGTGCATGTCTTGGAAACGCAGCCATGCTAGCACAGGAACTTCTATGCAGTCGCTATCTTTTCGCAATCCATGCAACAGCGCCGTCCCTGCTGGCACATAGAGGATGTTTTCATCTCGCTCTCTATCGCAACAGCTTCCGTTGCAACTCCTCCAGCGAGTGCCCCCGCGTCTCCGGATAGAAGAACAGCACCACTAGGAACTGCACCGCGGTCATCGCCGCAAAGAAGGTAAACGGCGCACTCCTGCTCACGTTCGCTACCACAACCGGAAACACAAGCTGCAACAGCGTATTCATCGTCCAGTGACTGGTATTTCCCACGCCCTGCCCTTTGCTGCGCACGGCATTCGGAAAGACCTCGCCGATGTAGACCCAGATCACCGCGCCCTGCGAGAGCGCAAAGAAAGCAATGTAAGTCACAAACAGCCAGACCAGCGCCCCCGAGTGAGCTCCCGTCGTAAACAGCCACGAAACCGCCGCCAGGCAAACTGCCGTTCCCACCGCGCCAACCAGCAGCAGTGTCTTGCGCCCAATCTTGTCAATCAGCCCCATGCCGACGACCGTAAAAATCAGATTCGTCAGCCCGATCGCAATCGCCTGCTTGTCCCCCGAAAGCTCCGTAAACCCCGCCGAAGTAAAAATGCTCGGCAGGTAATACAAAATCGAATTGATCCCAGAAAGCTGATTAAACGCCCCAATCGTAATGGCCAGAAACAGCGGATACCGATACTTCCACCGAAAGACCGGCTCATGCGCGGTAACGTGCTCCTGTTCGAGCGCTGCGCGAATGTCGGCAAGCTCGGCCTCGGGGTTCGGATCGCCCATCAGCTTCAGAATCTCCAGCGCTTCATCGATTCTGTTCTGCGAAACGCTCCACCGCGGGCTGCGCGGAATCCCAAACAGCA
>JASHPD010000127.1 GCA_030038315.1 Acidobacteriaceae bacterium | reverse complement strand
TCCTCCTGGTCGGCGCGGAGGGATGCAAAGGCTCCTTCCCAAATGATCCCCAGGAACCACTTCTCTTAGGATGGAATAAGCGCCGGATGGGGTGGTGTTGGCGGGAAAAGCGAAGGGGCGGCTCATGGCCGCCCCTTCGGGTTGGGACTTCCGACCGGGAGATCAGAAGTAGTATTTGCCGGCGAACTGAATCCAACGAAATCCTTCCTTGGCGGCCGGGACGCCGGTGGTGCTTGTGTTCGAGTTGTAGACAAGCGCCGAGCCGCTCGATAGCCCGTTGAAGTTCAGCTCGTTGTCGTTGTCACTGTTCAGGCCAAAAATTCCATTCGGGTGGTTGAGCCAGTTGGTAGCCGAGACACGAACTTCAAAACGCTGCGAATCGTTGATCCGGAAGGCTTTGAATACCGCCAGGTCGCTGTCGAAGTAGTGCGGCGTGCGGATGTAGGGCCAGATAGCCTGACCGAACTGGCCGAACGTCGTGGCCGTAGGCGGCAGCGGAGCTGCGAAGCAGGCGGGGTTGAAGTACTGGCCCTTGCTTAGGCCGTGGCGCGGGTCGCAGACCAGCACCGGCTGAAGGCCGTTCTCGTACTGGCTGGAGCCCACCCAGGTGGAGGTGTTAATGGAATACGTGGTTGGGCCCACATTGTTGCCCGCACTGTCGTAGACCGTCGCGCCTGCCGGGAAGGGCATGGTAATCGCCTGGTTGACTGTACCGCCAGAGCCTGCCGCCGCGCATCCGGCATGTGGATCGGATGCGGAGGCGCAGACGTACTGGTGGTAGTTCATGTTCATGTTCGGCTCATACGCCTGGTAGGGCGAGCCGTCCTGGTAGGTGGTGTAGGTGGTGAGCTGCCATCCGTTGACGGCTTCGCCGAGGAAGGCGTGGCCGTGAATGGGGCTGGGCAGCTTGTAGCTGGCCGAGAGGTTGAAGACCTTCGTGTGGTCGTAGCCGAGCGGCCCATAGTTGGCGTTCAGGTTGAACGGATCGACAACCGAGCCGTTGCCGTTGCCGTTGTTTGCGTCGCCATCGCGGGTGCCAAGCACTTTGCCGAAGGTGAAGTTGGTGAGCAGGTACAGGTTGCCGGATTGCTTCTGGCCGGAGACCTGCAGCGAGTTGTAGTTCGCGTAGCCGCCGTGGCCCTGAATCCAGATGTCGCCGTAATTGCTCAGCGCACGCCAATCACTTGCGTTTGCATCGTTGACGCCTGAGGTTGGATAGGGATTTTCGTAGAGGCCTGTCACCAGGTTCGGGGTGAAAAACGCGCCGTACGGAACCGGGTTGCCATCTTCGATGTGGCCATAATCGCCGTCCAGCAACTGATTGCGGCTCATGCTGCCGACATAGGAGATTTCCATTACTGTGTGGGACGGCAGGGCCTGGGCCAGGCCGAAGCTATAGGTGTTGGCGTAAGGCACCTTGTTGTCGTTCAGCGCATCGGCATAGACGCCGCTTACGCCGACCTGGTTGAGGCCCGTGGGCACGGCGAACTGGTGTGTGGCCGGGGTGGAGATCGTGTCCGGATTCTGGGTGTACACCAGACCGCCAGCGACTTGATAGCCGTAGAAACCACTTGTACCGTCGGTGGTGGTTGCGTAGCTGAATGCTCCCAGCGGGCCCAACATGGCGTTGCTCGCATCGCCCTCAGAGACCTGGTAGTAGTAGGTGCCGAAGCCGGCGCGCAGCACCGAGCGGCCGTTGCCGTACAAGTCATAGGCGACGCCGACGCGGGGAGCCCATTCAAAGAGCTTGCTGGCCCAGCCGGAAGTGGGGATGGATGAGTCGTTGGAGTGCCAAACCAGGCCGGTGTTGGCGGGCGGGCTTGATGAGTTCACGTAGTTTGCCGGATCCCATACCTGTGCGTCGCCAATTTTGTCATACCACTGGCCCATGTGATCGGCGCGCAGGCCGAGGTTCAGGGTCAGCTTGCGCGTGATCTTCCACGAGTCCTGGCCCCAGAGCGACCACTGATGCCACAGCTCGGGGGGAACCGGGTCTTTGCTCCATTCGGTGTAGCTGTAGTTACGGCCCATCAAACGGTCCAACGTCATGTTGTAGGTGGAAGAGTCGCTATAGGTTTCCACATCGTAAGTGCCATTGGTTGGGTTTCCGGCAGACTCGATATTCTCCTGCGTATCCCAGTAGAAGCCGGCCTTGATGGAATGTGTGCCGATGATCTTGGTGAAGGTGTCGGCAATCGAAGGCGCCTCAGAGGTTTTGCCAAAGCTATTAGCGCCGTAGATGCCGCCCTGGAACGAGTAATAGTCGATCTCCGAAAGGCCCGCATCCCATCCGCCAGTGGCGTTCGGTATCTGCGGGTTGCCGGTGACGCCGGAGAAGATGCTTTCCACCGGGAAACCGATGGTGGAACGCTCGGACGCCTTCGGGTTGGCCTGGCTGATATCGTTGACGAACTTCGCGTAGGCAAAGACGAATTCATTCGTCGAAGTCGGGCTGAAAACGTGCGTATAGTTGGCCAGGTAGAGATGGGAGGTTTCCTTGCCCGACGGTTGAGAGGGATAAGGAATCGTCCACTCGGTAGCCCACCACACGGCTACCGGGTGCGCATCGTTTTCCGTCTGGTAGGCGTAGGTGCCCCAGATCTTGTTATTGTCGTTGACCGCGTAAGTTACTTTGCCCGTGGCTTCCCACCGGTTGCCGATGATGGCGGCATAACCTGCTTCGGGATTACCGTAAGGCGAGAGATAGTTGTTGTAACCGTTAGCCTCAGTCGGAGTCTGGTTTGGCTGGGGGTTCAGGTTGCTGAGGATAACGCCGTTGGGGTCGAAGTATTGCTTCAGATTCGGCGGCGTATTGGGGTCTGTCCAAGGGGTATATGCCTCGCCCCAGGGTGAGTTGGCCTGGCCGCAACCTTCGTTCCCTGCGTTCGTCGATGGGCAAGGCAAGGCATAGGCGCTTACATAGGCAGAGTTCAAAATGCCGGAAGGCAGGTTGTCTGTGCTGAAGTTGCCCGCCTGCTGATCGGCGGTGGGCACGTTCATCTCGGCGTGCTCGAAGTACGGGTTCTGCTTCATGTACTCATAGCCGCCCCAGAAGAAGAGCTTATCCCGGCTGTGGTTGAAGTGCGGGAAAAAGATGGGGCCGCCGATGTTACCGCCGAAGTAGTAGTAGCTCTGCGCTTCGAGGGTGTTCGACTCGCCGTCCTGCAACTCCTGGTTCTTGGTGTTCCAGTCGTTGGCGAAACCGACGCTGGAGTTGCGGGCGTACATATAGGCTTCGCCGTGAAATTTCTGTCCGCCGCTCTTCGAGAAGGCCTGCAAGACCGCTGGTCCCTTGGCGTATTCCGCGCCGTAGGAAGCAGCTTTGTAGGTGACGCTTTCGGTCATGTCCTGGTTGATGTTGGCCACCTGCGTGCCGGCGTTGCCGGGATCGATCAGATTGGCGCCGTCCAGGTAGACGTCCGTGGAGCCGTAGGGCTGGGTGCCGTTGGCGGAGTAGCTGCCGGCCGGGCCGGTATTGCTGCCGGTGGCGAGGCTGGCGCCGGAGCCGACTCCGCCGGCGTTGTTGAAGGCTACGCCGGGCATCATCTTGATGAGCTCAGCGGCGTCGCGGCTGGTTAGGATGGCCGAGTCGACCAGCTCGTTGTTCAGCGTAGCGCCGACTTCGGCGTTATCCGTCGGCACCTCGGCGTCCTGGCCGGAGATGACGGTGACGGCCTGGGTGTTGGAGCTGATCTGGAGATGAATGTTGGCGATGGTGCGGCTGTCGCCCTGGTTGAGGACGATATTGTTTTCCTCCCAGGTGGCGAATCCCTTGGCGGAGATGGTTACGGTGTAGGTTCCGGGGATAAGGGCTGTGACAGAGAAGAGGCCGGAGCCGTCGGCAACGGTGTCTCGGGTGTCGCCGGTGGCGTCGTTCTTCACTATGACTTTGGCGCCGGGAATGCGCGCGTCGGTCTGGTCCGCTGCGATGCCGGAGACGGTGGCAGTCAACTGCTGCGCATGGCCTACCGTGTATGCGAGCAGGAAGACCGGCAGCAGCAGCCAGGGCATCCTGCGCAGCCAGCGTGGATGAGCGGTCTGCATCCGCTCACCTGTTTGTTTGGCATCCATTGATTGTGCCTCCTGAATTCTGCTTATGACGCTTGTTCGTGGAAACCCCGGCCTTGCACACACCCGGTAGTGGGATTTAGCGCGCAGCCAGGAGATGGATTTCTGAGCGGCGGTATCGGTAACGCAGTAAAAAAGACACAACCGGCAATGCTTTTTTGCGTTTCTCCCGCTGAAAACGGTTTTGCAAAAATGCGGAAGCTGGGCCTGCCTGACTCAAATGGCCACAATCATTTGTGGATTTTTTCGGGTCTGACCCTCTACCGGCTGTGCTCAGGTGAGGGAAGCAGATACCCGGCCGCGGCTGATCCTCAACGTTATGGACGACTATCCCATTGCCGCGCATAGGCCGGTTCATTCTGCCTCCTAGAAAAGTACGGCGCGATTGTACGTACAAACGGACATAAATGTCAAGCATTCAAATGTGAGCCCCGCGTTTCCCCGGACGTTCCGCCGGATGCGGGTATAGTTGATCGCAGGAGTTACAGGAGGTCCGGTGTCAACGGGGTCATCACTCGGAAATCCGGTGAAAGCGGCTAAAGCGCTGCCCC
>JASHPD010000126.1 GCA_030038315.1 Acidobacteriaceae bacterium | reverse complement strand
CATGACTAACCTCCGGCTCAGCCAGAATCGCATCAATCCGCTCAGCCAGCGCAGAAGAACCCTCGTTCGGCGCAGTCTGCGCCGCCGCAAAGAGTGGCAAAGCCCCACAAGCCGCCAAAGCAGCCAGAACAAAACCCCGCAAAATCCGCATGGCCGGAGTGTAGCAGGACGGACTGGCCGTCCAGGCAACTGCGCTTTCGGCGCCAATCCTCGTTCCACAAATGTTTGTCATCCTGACCGAAGCGTAGCGGAGTCGAAGGATCTGCAGTTGTTTTTGTCTTTGCTTTTCAGGAAGCGCGTTCCTCCATCAACATTGGGTGCCCCATCCTTCGCGCAGCCGTATCGCGCGAAGGGTGGGATCACACTCGGTCATACAATCAAAAACAATGCAGCCTTTCCAACGTTCCATCACGCCTTGGCAGCTCCGCACCCACACCCTCGAACTCGGCGCGCGAACGCTCATCTGCGGCGTAATCAACATCACCCCTGACTCCTTCAGCGACGGCGGCAAATTCCTCGCACCAAACCAAGCCATCGATCATGCGCTTCAACTCATCGAAGAAGGCGCAGACATCCTCGACCTCGGCGCAGAGAGCACCCGCCCAGGCTCTCGTGCCGGCACGACCAACGCCACCGTCAGCGCCGAAGAAGAACAAGCGCGTCTCCTGCCGGTAATCGAAGGAATCCTGAAAGCGCAGCCGCAAGCAATCCTCAGCATAGACACCTACAAAGCCTCCACCGCCCGCATCGTGCTCGCCGCCGGAGCCGAAATCATCAACGACGTAAGCGGCTTCACCTGGGACGCGGAGATGCCCCAGGTCTGCGCCGAAGCAAAAGCCGGCGTAATCCTCATGCACACGCGTGGCCGCCCCGACGAATGGCGCACGCAACCAAAGCTCGCGCCGGATGCGCTCCTCGCAACGGTCCGCGAAGGCCTCGCCGCCGGCATCTCCATCGCGCAAAACGCCGGAATCCCTCTGGAAGCGATCGTGCTCGACCCCGGTTACGGCTTCGGCAAGCGCCTCGACGAAAATTATTCTCTACTCGCGCAGCAGTCGCGCCTGCTCGAATTGAATCGCCCCATCCTCGCCGGCCTCTCGCGCAAATCGTTTCTTGGCCACACACTCGCCCCGCTCCACGGCGGCGAGTCCGCACCACCAAACGCCCGCGAAGCCGCCACGATTGCCGCCCACACCGCCGCCATCCTGCAAGGCGCATCGATCATCCGCGTCCACAGCGTGCGCCCAGCGGTAGAAGCCGCCCGCATTGCCGACGCCATCCTTGCCGCGCAAGCGTAAAGTTCGCAAAGCTGCGGTGTAAACTGGCTCCTTGCCCATAGGAGACTCCGCATGAACCGCCGCAAGTCGCTTCTTGTCTTCGCCCTCTCCCCCATCCTTGCGTCTCTGGTCCTCGCGCCTCTGGCTCCAGCCCAGCCCGCCAAACGCCCCATGACCTTCGAGGACATGATGCAGATGAAGCGCCTCGGTGAAACCGCCGTCTCGCCCGACGGCCAATGGCTCGCCTACTCAGTCGGCACCGTCAACCTCGACGCCAACACCATCACCCATCAGTGGTGGCTCAAAAAAATCTCCGGCGGCCAACCCGAAACAATCGCCGTAACCCAGCCCAACGACTCCGGCCTGCAATTTTCCGCCGACGGCAAGCAAATCCTGTTCCTCAGCAGCCGCACCGGCGCGCAGCAAATCTGGCTAGCAGATTTCGACCCCGCCACCGGCGTAACATCGAACGCAAAGCAGCTCACCACCATCGTCACCGGAGCCGATAACGCCCAATGGGCTCCCAACGACCAGTCCATTATCTTCACCTCATTCGTCTACCCCGACTGCACAGCGATCACCTACGCCGACAACGCAGGCAACAAGTGCAACGCGGATAAAGACGCCGCAGCCGCGGCCAGCAAAGTGAAGGCGCAAATCTTCACCCACCTGCTCTACCGCCACTGGAACCACTTCACCGGCGACAAGCGCTCGCATCTCTTTCAGGTACAGGTTGCAAGCGGTCAGCCCCGCGATCTAACGCCCAACGACCCTCACGACGTCCCACCCTTTTCGCTCGAAGGCGGCGGCGGTTTCAGCATCTCACCCGACTCCAAGGAACTGGCCTTCACCGAAAACCCCGACCCAGTCCCCGCCATCTCCACCAGCGCGCAAATCTACACCCTCGATCTAACAAACCCGGAAGCAAAGCCTGTAAAAATCAGCACGTCAGCAGGCGGCAACTTCACGCCTGCCTACTCCCCTGACGGCAAGTACATAGCGTGGCGCAGCCAGGCCCGCCCCGGCTATGAGAGTGACGAATTTCGCTTCGCGCTGTATGACCGCTCAACAAAAGCAATCAAGTATCTTCTGTCGAAATTCGACCGCTGGGTGGATGAGATCGCGTGGGGCCCCACTTCTGGATGGATTTATTTCATCGCCGGCGATCAAGGATATGAACAAATTTACGCGCTCAATCTCGCTCCGGATTTTTCGAAAAACAATCCGGATTGGATTCCCGCGCAGTTAACCAGGGAAGGTACATACAGTGATCTGCGCCCGGAATCCAACGGCGAAGTTCTGATCGCAACCCGAAACTCCGTCCGAAATCCCGGAGAAGTTGTGGCCCTCAACTCAACATCGGTAGGGCACATGGCGTTTGATATCGGGTATGGACCAGGAGTTGAACTGCCTATTGCAAACCATCAAATTCTGGATGAAAGACAGCTCACCCACCTTAACGACACCCTCCTAGCCCAACTCGACCTCCCCGCAATGGAATCCTTCTGGTTCACCGCCAAAGACGGTGTAAAAGTCCAAGGCTTCCTGATTCGCCCGCCCAACTTCGACCCAAACAAAAAATATCCAGTCAAATTCCTCATCCACGGCGGCCCGCAGGGCGCATGGGGCGATGACTGGAGCTACCGCTGGAACGCCGAGCTCTTCGCCGCCAACGGCTACGTCGTCGTGATGATCAACCCGCGCGGCTCCACCGGCTACGGCCAGAAATTCGTCGAAGGCGTCAGCGGCGACTGGGGCGGCAAGCCCTTCACCGACCTGATGACCGGCCTCGACTACGCCGAGCAGCACTATCCCTTCATCGACAAATCCCGCGAATGCGCCCTCGGAGCCAGCTATGGCGGCTACATGGCCAACTGGATTCTCGGCCACACCGGCCGCTTCAAGTGCATCGTCACCCACGACGGCATGTTCAACGCCGAATCCGCCTTCGGCTCCACCGACGAGCTCTGGTTCAACACCTGGGAGTTCCAAGGCCATCCGTGGGATTACTACGGCAAGCCCGACAGCGAGAATCCATTCCGCAAATGGTCGCCCTCGCTCTACGCAAAGAACTTCAAAACCCCCACGCTCGTCGTCCACAGCCAGCTCGACTACCGCCTCGACCTGAGCGAAGGCCTGCAGCTCTTCACCACGCTGCAGCTCCTCCACGTCCCCAGCAAAATGCTCTACTTCCCCGACGAAGGCCACTGGGTCCTCAAGCCGCAGAACTCGCGCCTCTGGTACAAAACCGTCAACGACTGGGTAGACCAGTGGACGAAAACCAGCCATTAGCTTTCAGTTCTTAGCAGGAATATGCAAACGGTAGGCCGGGGTTTTAACCCCGGCAATTCCAGCGTTCACAAGAGATGGGCCTTCAGGCTCTGAGGT
>JASHPD010000125.1 GCA_030038315.1 Acidobacteriaceae bacterium | reverse complement strand
AAACCAACCAGTGAGTAGACAACTATTCATGGGAGCCTTGATGATAACTGCATTGGGGCTGCAACGGCATTCCCGAAAAGCTACGTCGAGAAGCACGTTGCGAAGGATAGAGAGTTTTTCTTGATTCGATAATTCTCCTTTTGCCAAAGATGCGATGACCCAGCCCACTGCGAAAATTCCAAGTCCAATGAATATGTCCTTGAGCTCGATAGCAAAACAGAACGCCATCAGCACAGTAACGCCTAAAAGAAAGAGGTAGACCTGACCAGGACCACTATGCCGTTCTTCCCACAACGACACCGCCCACGACCTAACGCGCGCTATTACCCCTTTTCTGCCTTCAGCGTTCAATTATTGCCTCCCCTGACCGCTTGTGCCAGTTCGATCCGCCGATTGGGCAACAGGCGACAATATCCATTCGGGATTGAGACTCTAATCTAGAACTAATCAGCGGTAAACCAGCGAAGCGTGCGCTGCTCGATTCTTGTCATATATATTGCACGCGGCGCTCGCCTTTGACGATGCGGCCGATGATGTGGAACTTTTCCTCGGAGCGGTCGAGGAGGTTTTTGGCGCGGGTGAACTTGGCCGCGGGGATGACGGCGATGAGGCCGATGCCCATGTTGAAGGTGCGCATCATCTCCTCTTCCGAGACGGAGCCTAGCTCGCGGAGGTGCTCGAAGATGGGCAGGATGGGCCAGGAGCCGGTTTCAATCTGCGCGGTAGTGTTTTTGGGCAGGATGCGCGGGAGGTTTTCCGTGATGCCGCCGCCGGTGATGTGCGCCATGCCGGTGGTCAGGCCGCCGGCGACGAGCTTCTGAATGACGTGCAGGTAGCTGCGGTGCGTTTTCATCAGCGCGGCGCCGGCTTTTTCCTTGATGGCGGTTACGTACTGCGTGGGCTTGTAGCCGGCGACTTCAAAGAGCAGCTTGCGGGCGAGCGAGTAGCCGTTGGTGTGGAGGCCGGTGGAGGGAAAACCGATGAGGATGTCGCCGGGCTTGATCTCCGCGCCCGTTACCATCTTGTCGCGGTCCACGGCTCCGACGATGAAGCCGGCGAGGTCGTATTCGCCGTCGGTGTAGAAGCCGGGCATCTGCGCCGTCTCGCCGCCGATGAGGGCGCAGCCGTTCGAGCGGCAGCCTTCGGCGAGGCCGGTGACGACCTGCTCGGCGACTTTGCCGTCGAGCTTGCCGGTGGCGAGGTAATCGAGGAAAAAGAGGGGCGTTGCGCCTTGCACGGCGATGTCGTTGACGCAGTGGTTGACGAGGTCGTGGCCGATTGTATTGTGGACGCCCAGCTCGAAGGCGATTTTTAACTTTGTTCCGACGCCGTCGGCGCTGCTGACGAGGATGGGGTTTTTCCAGCGTTGGAGATCGAGGCGGAACAATGCGCCGAAGCCGCCGATGCCGCCGAGAACGTTGCGGGTGAAGGTCTTCTGGGCGAGGAACTTAATGCGCTCTTTGGTGCGGTCGCCGACGGAGATGTCAACGCCGGAGTCGGCATAGGTGACAGATTGAGGCTTGGAGTTGTTGGGCACAGTCGGAGGCTTTCGTTGGGTGAGATTGGCGAGGCCGCGCGCGCCGGAAATGTTGATTTTACCACTGCGCGTGGGGCGGACTGCGCGCTCTGCGCGCCATTCTTGCGGATTGGGGCTGTTGCGGCTTGCAGGCCGCGCGGCAGAAAAAAGCCGCGCGGGTGTAGGGGATGGGTAGCTATTTTTGTGAAGGCTCCAGCGGGTTGGCCCAGTTGATGGAGTCGGCGTCGAGGCCTGCGGGCGACCAGCGCTCGACTACGGCCTGGCCGATTTTGCCGAGGGTCTTCTGGCCTTCGTTGTCGCCGGTCCAGCGCTGGTCCTCGTTGTGGAAGGTGAAGGCGGCGATGACGATGGGGCCGGATTTGCTGGCGATGAGGGCGATGTCGTTGCGGACGCGGTCGAGCGCGCCGGTTTTGTTGGCGATGGCGGAGCCGTGCTCGCTGGTGTCGAGGGATTCGATGTAGCGCGGGATGCCGTCGCGGTCCTGCTGCTCGCGGAGCATGTGGAGGATGGCGCCGCAGATAGGGCCGTCCGTTGCCGCGCGGGCTGCGAGCTGGTCAAGCGGCACGCCTGTTGCCGGAGTGCTGAGATCGAGATTGCACGTTGCGAAGCGGGCCATGATGGAGGCCATTTCGCGCGGGGTGGTCTTGCCGAGGCCGAATTGGGGCTGGTCGGCAGGCATGGGGCCAACAGCGGGTTTGTAGACCTTTTTGTAGAGCCAGGTGTTTCTGAGGCCGGCGGCGACGATGGTCGCGTCGATGTGGGCGAGGCCGAGGCGGTCGATGGCCATGTTGGTTGCCGTGTTGTCGCTCAGCGTCACCATGAGGTGGAGCACGTCGCGGAGGGTGAGGGTGAGCGGGGTGTCGAGCTGGCCGATGATGCCGGAGCCGGGGACTTGATTTTCGGGCGTGAGGGTGAGCTTTTCGTCGAACGATGCTTTGCCTGCGCGGATCTGCTCGGCGGCGTCGAGGAGGATGGCCATTTTGATGGTCGAGGCGGTCTGGACGGGCAGGTCGGGCGAGAGAGATGCGGTCTGGCCGGTTTTCAGGTTTTCCGCGAAGACGGCGACGCTGCCATGATGGGCGGCGGCGATCTTTTCTAACTCCGCGTCGAGTTGAGGGTCGTCTTTTTGCGAGGCTTGACTGTGGATTTGTGTGGGAACGGCGGCAAGTACGGCTGCGGCGAGGAGAAGAAGGAATTTGCGGGGCATGGGGTTATGGTAACGCTTGCTCTCCCAACCTTGCGCCAGAAAAAGCGCCGGGATGAGGCACGGGGCTGACGGTTCCGCCTTTGCGCCGGAAAAAGGCGCAAACAGTCCTGACGCCTCAGTCGAATCCCCACCAGTAATACTCGCCCTGGCTCTTGGGAAAGGTGCCGCGAACCAGTAGGAGGAAAGGCTGGAGACGCATATACTCCCTTCTGCTAAACACGCTCTGCGGATCGTGCATCCAGTTCTTCCCTTCGATGTAAATGTCGTTGTAAATGCCCCCGCGAAACTCAGGAATAGCCCCCTCGTTAGTGCCGTCGCCCGAGCAGATCGCCACCGGATTGATGACGGGTTGGTTATTAGACGGGACAAAGCTGAAGCCCTTGCTTCTGAAGGCGTTAACGAAATGATCTACATGGTCATCCTCCGCGGCAATGTCCGCGCCAATCACGCCAGCCAGGGCCACAATCGCCTGGTTTGACGGCTGCTGCCAGCCGGTCCGGAAGGTCTTGTTGGCCCACGTCGCCGTCCTCGTGTCCTTGACTGTGCTGGAAATAAACGCTTGCTTGTCCATAACCAGATAATCGACGGTGCGCTGCCCGTAGAACTTAAACGGCCACATTGGCGCGGACCAGTCGTTGAGCACGTCGTTGGCCGGCTTGAGCACGATGGTGTTTTGCGGCAGCGCATGGGGAAGCACCGTCGTCAACTGCAGCACCATGTTGCCGTTTTCGACGCTATGCGGAAAAATGTCTTCATAAGCCTCCTGGCCGCGGAGAAGAGCCAGTTGCTGGGCGCGGTATTTGTACCAGTCGTTGAGCGTGGTTTGCGCGCGGATTGGCGCGCCGCTGCCTTTGTAATAGTCGATGATATAGGCTGCCATCAGCGCTTGCTGCGCGTCATAGAAATCCCACAGCCGCTGCATCTGGTGCGCCTGCTTCGGGCCGTAGTATCCCTTCGCCTTCAGGTAGACCAGCTTGCTCCACGTCTTGATGAGCGACAGGCTGGATTGCCCGACGCCGGTCATCGCGGAGTTCCATGTATCCAGCCCGGCTTGGTAGCTACCCCCGCCGCAATCGAAGAGGGCGAGAATCTTCCCCTTCAGGGTGGTAATCTCCTCGATCTTTTCGGCCCTCTGCTCCGGCGTGTCCGCAGGCGTGGGGTTCAGCGCCACCAGATCCTTGAAGGAATCCGTGAACAGCTTGGTCTGCGCTATCAGCGGAACGATGAGGCTGACGGCCTGCGAATACTCCACCTGCGCAAAGCCCATTTCGATCTCTGTGCGGATGCCGTTAATCTCCTCCGATATCGCATTGAGTTGCGACTCAATCTGATTAAGCTGATTGAGAATCGCCTGGCTCTGTGACGAGTCGGTGTTGATGCCGATGGCCGAGAGCAGCGACCCGAACGCGTACTGCGCCACCTGGTTGCCGAAGGCTTTCACGACTGAAGAACCGATGGCGGCAGCAATGCTGGTGCCGCCGCCCTCCTGCGCCGCAAGCTCGGGCAAGACAGACAACCCGCAAAGCACGGCGCCGGTCATTGCGGCGGATGCTTTGAGAAATTCGCGGCGGTCAAGACCTGTGGAATTGGATTCCGGAAGACGCGGCAAAGGAGAAGCAGGCATGGCAAGACCTCGCAGAAAACCTCTGGTTAGCTTGGGGAAGTTACGGGGAATTGTATACCACACTGCGCACTTTGGAGAGCGGAAGATTCGGGCGTTTTCGATTCCCGCGTAGACCTCCCGGCATGGTGTGAGGCGACTTTTTCTTCAGAGAAACCGCGCCAAATGCTTCGGCTTCGGCATACATCCGAAGGAGAACTGCTTTTTATTCCCGCGCATTATTCCGGCGCTTTGGTGAAGGTGAGCGAGGCGGAGTTGATGCAGTAGCGCAGGCCGGTGGGGCGCGGGCCGTCGGGGAAGACGTGGCCTAAGTGGCCGCCGCATTTTGCGCAGGTGACTTCGACGCGGCGCATTCCGTAGCTCGAGTCTTCGTGCTCGTCGATGGCTTTCGAGTCGGCAGGAATCATAAAGGCTGGCCAGCCGCAGCCGGAGTCGTATTTTGCGCCGGAGGCGAAGAGCAGCGCGCCGCAGCCGGCGCAGTGGTAGCTGCCGGATTCAAAGTTGAATTCGAGTGGGCCGGTGTAGGGACGCTCGGTGCCTTTTTCGCGCAGGATGTGGTACTGCTCGGGCGTGAGCTGGGCGCGCCATTCGGCTTCAGTTTTTACAACCTTTTCTGTCGCGGTTTTTTCGGGTGTGTCAGGCATGGAGTTCTCTGCCTTGTTGGATGTGTATCCCATCCTTTCGGTTCAAGACGCCGAAAGGATGGAACACGGAGGCCGGATCGTTTTTCTAATCCCTGTTCCCTGTCTTACTCCACTTCGGCGATGAGCTCGATCTCTACGAGGATGTCGCCGGGCAGGCGGGCGGCCTGGATGGTGGTGCGCGCGGGCGGCGGAGTGCCGGCGGGGGCCAGATATTTCGCGTAGATGGCGTTCATGGCGGCGAAGTTGTTGAGGTCGGAGAGATAGACGTTGGCCTTGACGACATTCTCGAACTTTGTGCCTGCGGCTTCGAGGATGGCTTTGAGGTTTTCGAGAGTGCGAATGGTTTGCTCTTCGATGCCGCCGGGGACGATCTTGCCTGTCGCGGGGTCGAGCGGGCCCTGGCCGGCGGTGAAGAGCAGGTTGCCGGTGCGTACGCCCTGCGAGTAAGGGCCGATGGCCGGTGCGGCGTTGGGAGTGGAGATGATCTGTTTGCTCATGGGGACATTCTAAGGGTGCCGGGTACGGGGTACAGGGGCACCGGGAACAACTTTATCTCCATATTGCCAGGATGCCGCCGATGAGAATCAGGCCGATGAACCAGTAGCCGGCGACGATGGCGAAGTAGGCGAAAGGACGGCCCTCGTAGATGCGTTGCGGGTAGAGGACGGCGGCGATGAAGCCGAGCCATGCGAGGAAACCGACGAAGGCGCCCCAGCCAAAACCGGGCGCGCCGGACCAGACGACGAAATGCGTGAGGACGAGAGCGACGAGGAGATCGCCGATGAAGGACGAGACCATGCCGTGGACGACACCTTTGGGTTTTTCGCCCATCTGGCGGCCTACGATGGCTACCCACTTTTTGGCGAAGAGCAGCGGTGAGAACCACAGCGCGCCGAGAATCCATAGCACTACGGCAGAGACGAGGATGGCCCAGAAGTTGAGCATGTGGTGGACGTGGTGCATGGGTTCGCCTCCTGCGGACGGATTGGTTTGCAAGGCTGGGAATTGGCGGAGGGCTGCGCGGCTTCAACTTTCGTTAATAGCAGTGCTTGCGTCAAGAGGAATTTTGTCCTGCGCGGACGGCGGACTGCGCTGCGGCGCTTGATCGAGATGCAAGAGGGCTATGGCTGCGACGGAAACTTATGTCGAGTGAATTTTGCTTATTTGCGCTTGAGAGCTTCGAGCTCATCGAGCGTGCGGGGCCAGTCGGAGCCTAAGAGGCGCGAGAGGCCGCGGTCGGCTAATAGTTTGCCGCCGGTCTGGCAGGTGGGGCAGTAGTTGGTTTCGTTGTCGGCATACTGGATGCGCTGGACGGGATTGCCGCAGCGCGGGCAGGGCTGGTTGAATTTGCCGTGCACGGCCATCTCGGGGCGGAAGGCTGTTACCTTCTCGGGGAAAGATTTTTTCGCTTCGGCGTTGAAGCGGTTGATCCATTCTGTCAGTGTTTCGCGCGTTGCGGTGAAGAGGCGTTGCCATTGTTCGGGCGTTAGCTTGTGCGTTTGTGTGATGGGCGAGAGTTGCGCGGTGTGGAGGATTTCGTCGGAGTAGGCGTTGCCGATGCCGCTGACGATGCGCGGGTCGGTGAGGGCGCGCTTGAGGGTGCGGTTTTCGCGCGTGAGCGCGGTGCGGAAGCCTTCGAGGTCTGTCGAGAAGACTTCGATGCCGCCGGGGTTGATGGCTTCTAACGCTGCTTCGCCTTCGAAGACATGCAGGGATGCGCGGCGCTTGCTGCCGGCTTCGGTGAGGATGAGTGTGCCATTGGGGAAGTCGAACGCAGCGAGTCCGGCTTTGCCGGGGAGTTTCGATTGCGGTGCTTTCCAGTGCAGGCGGCCGGCGATCATCAGGTGCAGGACTAGCCAGAGGTTGCCCCCTGATTCGTTCTGGAGACCGATGGCGATGCGTTTGCCGATTCGCTTGAGTGCGGTGACGGTGCGGCCTTCGGCGGATTCAAGCGGCGGCGCGACGGTGCGCAGCAGAAAGACGGAGCCGAGGTGAATGCGTTCGAGCTTCTGGCCGAGGATGCGGGCTTCCAGGGCCGTGATGTAGGCGGTGATGTCAGGCAGCTCGGGCATGGCAAAAAAGAGTGTACAGAAATTCTTAGGAAAACAAGTATGCTTCCAAGCATGGAACTGCAACTGTCTCAACAATCTTTTGATCTTCTTGCGAATGCAAGCCATTTTCCGTCTATCCACTTTCATAAACCTGAAGAGGCGAAGAAAGTGCTAGAGGAATTACAAGGACAAGATATTGCGATTTTTGAGATCGACGGAGCTACTATTCATTCGGAAAAAGATTTGTATAAGAAGGTTGCTATTGTTTTCAAAATGCCGGAAGGTTGGTACGGTCCATTAGAAAAATATGCCACCAATCCAAATGCCTTTTTGGAATATCTTGAGGATGTAAGCGAATGGGTTCCGGCAAAGAACCATGCGGTCTTTCTCTATGGCGCAACGAAGCTATGGAAGAACCATCCGCAGATAGCAGGATGGTAATTATCCCTTGACATCAAGTAGAATATATGGGAAACTATCTTTGCTATGAAACCCAAGCAGAGCATACCGAAGGAATTACGCTATACGATTCAGACGTTTAACTCTGAATTTCCCGATAATGATTCGTGTCTTAATTGGCTCAAGGATCAACGGTGGCCCTCTGGATTGATTCCCTGCGTC
>JASHPD010000124.1 GCA_030038315.1 Acidobacteriaceae bacterium | reverse complement strand
AAAATCACAAAAGCCGCACTGTTGGCCGTCGTCGTCGTCACCACCTTCAGCGCGTTGATCTCGTTCATGTCGTCGAAGCCGAAGAGCGTAAGCAGGGTGATAACCAGAATGCCGCCGCCCGCGCCAAAGTAGCCCACGTAAATGCACAGCAGCGCCGTCAGCAAGACCAGCAGCGTCCGCGAAGGCGCGTGCCCGGCGTCCCGCGCAGCGGCCTTTTCCCGTTCCGGATGGAACCGGAGCCTGCGGCGTTCGAGATGCCGCGTCACCCGCCCGCTGAAGGTAAAGATAATCGCCGCAGTCAGCAGCAGCCACGGCACCAGGTGCAGAAAGGTATCCTGCGAAGTCCGCAGCAGCGCCAGCGCGCCGGCCGTCCCTCCGGCCAGCCCCGCAATCCCCATCGGAATCGCCAGGCGCAGATGTTTCAACACCCCCTCGCGGTAAGCCGCAATCGAAGTAAACTGCCCCGGCCAAAGCGCCACGGTGTTGGTGGCGTTCGCATGAATTGGCAGCATCCCCGTAGCCAGCATCGCGGGGAAGAGCAGCAGCGACCCGCCCCCAGCCACCGCGTTCATTCCTCCGGCAATAAACGCCGCAACCACCAGCCATATCGAGCTGCCGCCAAGCGCAAAAGACCGGGCGAGCAGCAGCCCCGGCGGCTGCCAGATAAAGGCTGTCAGATTCATACCTATCTGATTGTAGAGCATGGAATTACGCCAACCTTGACCTGCCTTGGGATTCCCTCGGAAAGCCTTTCCGCCTTACCATAGCAAAAATATGAGTGAATTGCACTAATGTTTTATGAATCTTTTGTGCTATAGTTTTATCAGATTTGAGTGAAAGCCGGCGAGAATCCCTCCCGGCCGCAACCATCTATCCATCACTGGAGGACACATATCATGGCCATTACCCGTTGGGACCCCTTCCGCGAAGTCGTCGCGCTGCAGAACCGTTTCAACTCGCTCCTGGGCGGCTTGAACGAAAGTGACAGCCCGCTGACGACGGCCAGCTTTGTCCCTGCCGTGGACGTCTATGAGGACGCCGAAAAGGTCGTCATCAAGCTAGAAGTCCCCGGCATTGAGGAGAAAGACTTGGACGTGCGCGTCGAGAACCACACGCTCACCGTCAAAGGCGAGCGCAAGTTTGAGAAGGAGGAGAAGGAAGAGAACTTCCACCGCATCGAGCGCCGCTATGGCAGCTTCTACCGCGCCTTCACCCTCCCCAACACCGTGGACACGGAGAACGTGGACGCGAAGTACAATGCCGGTGTGCTCAAGCTGGAGCTTAAAAAGAAACCCGAGGCCCAGCCGAAGCAGATCAAGGTCAACGTCGCGGCGTAAAACCAGCTATTAGCTCCTAGCTGTTAGCTCATCATGCGAGGAGTTAGCGGTTGCGCTGAGTAAAGCCGGGTGTGAATGCAAAGCTGCTTCACCCCGGCGTTTTTGTTAGGAGTTTGCGTAATTTGCAAAACCTGAGTTGCGTTGTGCGGTTTTTGCGCAATATTTGGAAAACCGCATCCAAATTTCTATTGGAATGCTATAGCTTCGTTCTGGCAATTCAAGCTAAGAGCTGACAGCTAATAGCCAGGAGCTGTATTTCATGGCCATCCGTTGGGACAAATTCACGGTCAAATCGCAGCAGGCAATGCAGGAGGCGCAGAACCGCGCCGCCGAGCTCGGCAACCCCGAGATGCAACCGGTGCATTTGCTGCTTGCGCTTGTCGAAGACCGCGAGGGCGTGATTCCCGCCGTCCTCGAAAAGATCGGCGCGCCCATTGAGCGACTCACCGCTGAGTTGCACCAGATTGAAGACAAACTGCCGCGCGTTTCCGGCGCTGCCGCGCAGCCCGGCATTAGCCAGTCGCTGAACAAGGTTCTCGACCAGGCCTTTAAAGAGGCGGAGAACTTCAAGGACGAGTATCTTTCTACCGAGCATCTGCTTCTGGCCATCGCGCACCAGAAGAACGATCCTGCACGCGACGCATTGGCCGCAGCCGGTGCTACGCACGACGCGATCCTCAAAGCGCTCACCGCAGTGCGCGGCTCGCAGCGCGTGACGGACCAGAACCCCGAGGCCAAATTCCAGGCTCTCGAAAAGTATGCGAAGGATTTGACGGAACTGGCTCGGCGCGGCAAGCTCGATCCCGTTATCGGCCGCGACGAGGAGATTCGCCGCGTGATCCAGGTGCTCAGCCGCCGGACTAAGAACAATCCGGTGCTGATCGGCGAGCCGGGCGTGGGTAAAACCGCTATCGTTGAAGGGCTCGCGCGGCGTATTGCTTCCGGTGACGTGCCGGAGATTCTGAAAGACAAGCGCGTTATCTCGCTTGATCTCGGCTCCATGCTTGCCGGTGCGAAGTATCGCGGCGAGTTTGAGGACCGCCTCAAAGCGGTGTTGAAAGAAATCGAAGAATCGAATGGCCAGATCGTTCTGTTCATCGACGAGCTGCATACGCTCGTCGGCGCAGGAGCGGCGGAAGGTGCGATTGATGCGAGCAACATGCTCAAGCCCGCGCTTGCACGCGGTGAGCTGCGTGCGATTGGCGCGACCACGCTCAATGAGTACCGCAAGTACATCGAAAAGGACGCTGCGCTTGAGCGCCGCTTCCAGATTGTCTATGTGGGCGAGCCCAACGTCGAGGACACGATCGCGATTCTGCGCGGCCTGAAAGACCGCTACGAGTCGCACCACAAGGTGCGCATCAAGGACTCGGCCATTGTTGCCGCGGCCACGCTTTCGCACCGCTACATCAGCGACCGCTTCCTGCCGGACAAGGCGATTGATCTTGTCGATGAAGCCGCCGCGTCTCTTGCTATTCAGATCGGCTCCGTTCCCACGGAGATCGACCAGTTGGAGCGCGAGACTACTTCGCTTGAAATCGAAGCTGCGGCGTTGAAGCGCGAGACCGATTCGAACAGCATCGAGCGCCTTGCTGAAGTTGAGCGCGAAGTTGCTGCAAACAAGGAAAAGATCACGGCTCTGCGCGCGCGCTGGACGAAGGAGCGCGATGCCATTACGCGCATCAGCGATTTGAAAAAGCAGATCGAAACTCTGCGCTTCGAAGCCGAGGAGCAGACGCGCAAGGGGCAGCTCGAGCGCGCCGCGCAAATCCAGTATGGCGATTTGCCCAAACTTGAAGCCGAGCTCAAGCAGCTCAACGCCACGCAGGATAACGCCGCCAGCGAAGCGACGGCGCGCATGTTGAAAGAAGAAGTCGACGAAGAAGACATCGCCAAAATCGTCAGCAAATGGACGGGCATTCCCGTTACGCGGATGCTCGAAGGCGAAGTGAAAAAACTCGTCCACATGGAAGAGCGCCTGCGCGAGCGCGTCGTCGGCCAGGATGCGGCGCTTACTGTCGTTGCCAATGCGATTCGCCGTTCCCGTGCCGGCCTGAGCGATCCGAAGAAACCCATTGGCTCTTTTATTTTTCTTGGACCGACAGGCGTGGGAAAAACAGAGACCGCCAAAGCTCTCGCCGAATTCCTTTTTGACGACGAGCAGGCGATGGTGCGCATCGATATGAGCGAGTACATGGAGAAGCACGCTGTCGCGCGCTTGATTGGCGCGCCTCCGGGCTACGTCGGCTATGACGAAGGCGGCCAGTTGACGGAAGCCATTCGCCGCAGGCCGTATGCGGTGATTCTTCTCGACGAAATCGAGAAGGCGCACCCGGATGTCTTTAACGTGCTGCTGCAAGTCATGGACGACGGCCGTTTGACCGATTCAAAAGGCCGCACTGTGGACTTCAAGAACACGGTGCTGATTATGACGTCGAATCTCGGTGCAGCGATGCTTGCAGGCGATGCTCTCAAGACGGATCACGACTTTGAGATGGCGCGCGAAAGTGTCATGCGGGTTCTGCGCGAGCACTTCCGTCCTGAGTTCTTGAACCGCGTTGATGACATCGTCATCTATCGCCCGCTGGGCCACGCACAAGTCAGCGCGATTCTCGACCTGCGCCTCGCCGACCTGCAGAAGCTGCTCGAAGACCGCCAGATCAGCTTCGAGCTGACCGAACCCGCGCGCCAGTTGATTCTGACTGCTGGTTCCGACGCAGCCTACGGCGCGCGCCCGCTCAAGCGCGCCCTGCAAAGGATGGTCCAGGACCCGCTGGCAATAAAAATCCTCGACGGCGAAGTCCTCCACGGCTCCCACGTCAAGATAGGCGTAGACCGCAAATCGAACCACCTGACCTTCGAGCCCATGAGCCGCGAAGCAATGGCGTGAGGCAACCTTTGAAAGGCTCTGAGATCCTGGAAACTTAACTCCCAGAGCCTTTTTTTACATATAGGCCGTTTGGGGTAATCTCGGCGGCCTTTTCAGTTTTAATTCTTGCCAGTCGTGGGTGGATCCTGAAACTCTACGAGTCGCTGTTTGAATTCATCGCTCTCTAGCAGTTCGTTGAGCTTTTCCCTTTCCCGTTTGCAGCGGATAGCTTGCGCCTCACCTTTTGGCGTAAGTTTGAGGGCTTCGTAATACACTCCGTCCGCGCCCCGGTTACGATCACCCTTTATCGTTCCCAATTCGATAAGGCCCTCGATTGTTTTCTGCGTATTGCTAAAAGTTGGCTTCTCATCTTCTATGTGTTTTGCGGGTGCCATGTCCTCCCGTCCGCTTGCCTTTATGAGTTCTCTTACGGTGTCATCTGAGGATGGCTGGGAATCCACGATTTCAAGCACTGTTTGGAGCAGTGAGTATGTCGTGTGCGGCGACTTGGGCCATTCATACAAATAGCTGACGATCCAATCCTCAAGGTTGTTAAAGTCACCGGGATATAGCTTCATCGTTCTCCCTCCGTGGTAAGCGTACCACCGAGACAAGCCGGGTGCCCCAGGTCCGTGTTTTCGGACCTGGGATAGCTCATCGCTTATGCAACCTTGGACTTACGCTTTTCCTCGGCCAGCAGGGCCCCGTGAAGAATCATCTTGAGGTAAGTCTGGTAGCGCAGCCCGCGTTCCTCCGCCTGCTTCCGCGCCAGCGCAATATCCTCCGGCGCAAGCCGGATCGTAGTCGTCGGCAACGCCATTCGCTTGGCAACGGTGCCGAAACCCACGCGGCCCTCTTGGGTAGCTTTTTCAAACTCGTCGGCCAGTTCGTCCTCGTGTGATTCCCACCACGCGGCTTCTTCTGCCTCGTTAGCGAATTCCATCTTCTTCAGTTCTTCCAGCATTGCCGCTCCTTTTCTGCGTCAGGAAGTATCGCCGAAGCCTATCTTTTGCCGGCCATGCAGTTACGACGCGCACCTTGTCATTTTGCTCAGCCGTCACGACGATCAGTATCCGGCCCGCATCTGTTTCACCGACGAGCGTATCCCGTTCTTCCAGATTTCGCAGTTCAGTACCTAAATCCGCCGGCCGATTCAAAACCACCTGTTCGGCCTCTTCCGGCGTGATGCCATGCCTGGCCAAGTGTTGAATGTTCGTGTCATCCCAATCAAATCTTTTGCTGTCCATGCCTGTCTTTCTTGGGGTCGCCTCTGAAATTGTAGCTACACCGTAGCTACCCGTCAACTGCGGCCGCAACTCCACAATCGTAGCCCCTGGCCGCAGCAAATCCCTTTCGGCATCCGAGGCAAAATCCGATTGACAGCCCCGAGAGCGTTTGGTACGGTTCATGCCATCCCCCACAGGAGATGGAGTTGGCGACTGCGCTGGCGGTGCGTGGCACGTTGCATACGCGCGGCAACTGGAGCGCGCGGGACGACCGCGCGGCCTCCGCCGTGTGGCTCGGCATTCTCTGGGTCGGAGTGCTCGCTGGCTTCGGCGTCGATTTTCCCCGCTTCCTCGGCGAGAATCCTCCCGCGTCGCCGGTGATTTTCGTGCACGCGGCGGTCTTCACGGTGTGGATGCTGCTGCTCACGGCGCAGGTGCTTCTGGTCCTCGGCGATCGCGTGGGCTGGCACCGCACGCTGGGCTGGTTCACCGCGGGCTGGGCGCTGCTGGTGGCTGTGATGGGGCCGTGGGCGACCGTTGCATTTCAGTTGACGAATCTGCACTTGCCGCTTGCCGAACCGCAGTTTATCTCCATCAACCTGGCGGATCTCGGCGGCTTTCTCATCCTGCTGGCGTGGGGCATCGTTCTCCGCGGCAATCCGGCGGCGCACCGCAGATTGATGATCCTGTCCACGCTTTCGCTGGCCGGCGATCCCGGATTCTCGCGGTTTTCAGAGTGGCTGATACCGGCGGAGCCGGCTTCCGTGCTTCCGTGGTTCTTCTGGTCGTACTACGGCAACGTGCTGCTGGTCGTTCTCATGCTGGGTTGGGACTGGTGGCGCGGGCGGCTGATGCGCTCCTCGGTGATCGCAGCCTCCGCGCTCCTGGCCGCCGAGTTTGCCGCCACGCTTCTCTACTTCTGGGAGCCGTGGAAAGCGCTCACCGCCGGCTGGGTCCAGATGTGGGCAAAATTCTACGCCTGACCGCTAAGCCGACCGAACGCAGTTCCTGCCGGCTTCCTTCGCGCGATACATCGCGGCGTCCGCGCTCTCCAGCAGCAGCGAAGAATGCTGATTGGCGGTCGGCTGCATCGTCGCCGTGCCCACGCTCACCGTCACCACGCGATGCGAGTTCACCTCGTGCGGAATCTGCTCCAGCTCCACCGCGCGGCGAATGCGCTCGGCAATGTGTTTCGCGCCGTTCGCATCCGTATCCGGCAACACGACAACGAACTCCTCGCCGCCATAGCGCCCCACAAAATCCGTAGGCCGCTGCGCCACGCCGGCAATCGCGCCGGTAACCTCGCGCAAACAGCGGTCGCCGGCCAGGTGCCCATAGCGGTCGTTGTAGTGCTTAAAGTGGTCCACGTCGATCATCAGCACGGAAAGCACAGTGCCCACGCGCACCGCGCGCTCCCACTCCCGCTCAATGTACTCATCCAGCCGCCGCCGGTTGGCAATCCCCGTCACCGCGTCCGTAATCGCGCGGCTCTCCGCCACGTTGAGCGCCTTGTTCAGCTCCTCATCGGCGGCCTTGCGCCCGGAGATATCCCGGATCACGTTGATAAATCCCGCCGGCTCGCGCGTCGCCGGATCGCGGTGAAGAACGAGATTCGCCTCCATCCACAGGTAGCCGCCGTCCTTCTTCAGCCCGCGGAATTCGAGAATGTTCCGCGTCTTGCCCGCCAGGCAGTCCACGTACAGCTTCTCCATCGAAGCCAGGTCGTCCGGATGCACCATGAAAGCGCGCTCAAGCAATGCCGCTTCCTTGCGATCCCACCCCAGCAGCGT
This sequence comes from Acidobacteriaceae bacterium, assembly GCA_030038315.1. Lineage (GTDB taxonomy): Bacteria > Acidobacteriota > Terriglobia > Terriglobales > Acidobacteriaceae > Telmatobacter. The sequence continues at coordinate 109 of JASHPD010000124.1, read as the reverse complement.
GGCCGCCGCCGGTGAGATGTACTCAATCTCGCGCCTGAGGTTCGCCAGCGAAATAATGTCGCTCGACCCTTCGGCCAACAGCCGGAAGCGTTGCTCGCTCGCTATCAGG
>JASHPD010000123.1 GCA_030038315.1 Acidobacteriaceae bacterium | reverse complement strand
GGCAACTGGCTGAGGTTTGTAAACTGACCGGAGACCTGGAAGACGGCATTGCCGAATGAGAACGGGGCCATCCCCATCCAGGGCACGAGCGTTCCCTGCTCTTCTGCATCCGATATCTCCAGAAGCGGCCCCGGAGGCGTGGAAGCGGAATAAACAAATGCGACAGGCCCGGTAATGAGGGTAATGTCGGTTGTGTTTGTATCCTGAACGGCAATGCGCGAGGCCTGGAGGGAACCATCCGGCTGCAAGACAGCGTCGAATTCGACGGGCATCCCGACTGCGAGAGCAGAGATGCCGGAGACACCCTGAAATTCCGCACCGGCGGCAGGTTTCACAGTCCAGACAGGACTGCTGGAGGTGACGGTGCTCCCGGCCTCGGTAGTCTCCTGTTGGGACCCGTCGGCCGTAGTGACCGTGAAGCTGCCGGAAGCTGCATCGACGGAAGCGATCTGGCCGGCAAGGCCGCGCATGGTGGTTTGTGCAGAAGAAGCGGAACCAAGGTCGAAGGTAGGAGTGATGGTAAAGTCCGGGTTTACGCTTGAGTCCGGCTCGACGCAATTACTCCCCACCCAGCTTACCGACTGCGAAACCTGCAGGTCGAGCGATAGCGTCATGGAGCTGCCGCTGACTGTGATTGGCTCCGGCAGGTTCATGTGAACGTTGGAGCCAGGCGTATAGCCATAGCTGTAAGTAGCGGACGCAAGGTTGTCCGCGGAGGGAATGATGCCGATGCAGGCGAAGCCTGCCGGCCCAACGACGGCTGTTGCGGAGGTGTACGTGTCCTGAGGAATCGAGGCTGTGAACAGCGGCTCTGCAGGGCCGTTGAGATGGATGAATTCGTCGTTTTCGTAGCTGGGCAACAGAGTCACCGTATTGCCGGACTGGCTGGTGAGCGTGATGCTGTTAAACGACAGACTCAGTTGGGAAAGCTGATCGTTCGCGGTGCTGGCGGCGAGCACTGTGACGGAGGTATCTCCCGCGGGCAGAGTGTGTGGATTTGATACACCACCACCGCCACAACCCGCGATGGATGCGATGAGGAGACCGGAGGCAACAATAAGCAGGAGTGGGCCCTTATGCACGAACGGAACCCCCTGTACTGGTAAATGGCGAAGCAAGCATAGCATGTACACAACGGATGGCCGTCGGGGGTCGGGTACCCATCCTTGACGCAGTTGTATCGCCTCAAGGGTGGGATGGCAATACCCCATCCGGGTAGTCTGTGGCTTGTTTTCGCTGGTGCGCTCGGCTGGGGTACCCGCTGTTGTGGTGGAACCGGCCTTAAAACACAAAGGCCGCTCTTGCGAGCGGCCTTTGTATTGTTGGACTTGATTGCGTATTATGCCGGCGACGGCGAGCCCTCGGGGAAGCCGGAGCCGCTGCGGCCCTCGGGTTTGAAGACCTGCTGGCCGGTGCCGGAACCGCCGTCCGTCGGAGCCGCGAGAGGCGAGCGCATCGGGGGGAGTTCCTTGCCCTCGATAAGCAGCCTGACCTCTTCGGCGTCGATGGTTTCGCGTTCCAGGAGAGCCGCAGCCAGACGGTGCATGGCGGGGGCGTTGTCCTGGACGAGCGTGTGGGCCGAGCTGTAAGCCTCGTCGATGAGGCGGCGGACTTCCTGGTCGATCTGGCGGGCCGTCTCTTCGCTGAAGTCGCGGTGCTGGGCGATTTCGCGGCCGAGGAAGATTTGTTCTTCCTTCTTGCCGAAGGTGAGCGGGCCGAGGCGGCTCATGCCGTACTCGCAGACCATGGCGCGAGCCATTTCGGTGGCCTTTTCGATGTCGTTGCCGGCGCCGGTGGACATCTGGTTGAGGAAGACCTCTTCCGCGACGCGGCCGCCGTAGAGCATGGCCAGGCGGGTTTCAAGGTACTCGCGGGTGTAGTTGTGGCGGTCGTCGGGCAGGTAGACCGTAACGCCGAGAGCCATGCCGCGCGGGATGATCGTGACCTTGTGGATGGGGTCGGAGTTGCCGCGCAGGAAGGCGACGAGGGCGTGGCCGGCTTCGTGGTAGGCCGTCACCTTCTTTTCCTCGTCGGTGAGCAGCATGGACTTGCGCTCGGAGCCCATAAGAACCTTGTCCTTGGCGAGCTCCATGTCATACATGGTGACCTGCTTGCGGTTGATGCGGGCGGCGTTGAGCGCGGCCTCGTTGACCATGTTGGCGAGGTCGGCTCCGCTGAAGCCCGGTGTGCCGCGGGCGAGGACGTTCAAATTTACGTCGTCGGAGACGGGAACCTTTTTGACGTGGACGCGGAGAACTTCTTCACGGCCGCGGATGTCAGGCAGGCCGACGACTACACGGCGGTCAAAACGGCCGGGGCGCAGGAGCGCGGGGTCGAGCACGTCGGGACGGTTGGTGGCCGCGACGAGGATGACGCCGTCGTTGGACTCGAAGCCGTCCATTTCCACGAGGAGCTGGTTGAGGGTCTGCTCGCGCTCGTCGTGGCCGCCGCCGAGGCCGGCGCCGCGATGGCGGCCTACGGCGTCGATTTCATCGATGAAGATGATGCAGGGAGCGTTCTTTTTGCCCTGCTCGAAGAGGTCGCGGACGCGGCTTGCGCCGACGCCGACGAACATTTCTACAAAGTCAGAGCCGGAGATGGAGAAGAACGGGACGTTGGCTTCGCCGGCTACGGCGCGGGCGAGCAGGGTCTTGCCGGTTCCCGGAGGTCCGACGAGCAGCACGCCCTTGGGGATGCGGCCGCCGAGTTTCTGGAACTTCTGCGGCTCGCGCAGGTATTCGATGATCTCTTTCAGTTCCTCTTTGGCTTCATCGACTCCGGCCACGTCTTTAAACGTCACCTTCTTCTGCTGCATGGAGAGCAGGCGCGCGCGGCTCTTGCCGAAGCTGAGCGCCTTGTTTCCGCCGGATTGCATCTGGCGCATCATGATGACGTAGAAGACGCCGATGAGGATGAACGGGCCGAGGTTGAAGAGCAACTGCAGCGGGAAGTTGCTGGACTCCTGCTTGATGGAGAAGTTGACGTTGGCGGCGATCATCGCGCGCTTGAGGTCTTCGTAGCTGGTGCCGACGTAGGTGTGGAACTGGTCTTTGTCGCCCTTGAGGTGTCCGCGCAAATCCGGGCCCTGGATCACCGCATCCTGCACCTGGCCCGCCTGCACCTTGGCATAGAGGTCAGAGTAGGAGATTTCCGTATCCTTGCCGCCGAGGCTGGTGCTCTTGGAGACAACCCCCCAGAGAAGCACAAGGCAGATCAGGATGAAAATCCAGAACATAATGGTTTTGACAGTCGAATTCACCAGGATTCCTCGTTTCCGGGCGGGAGATGGCTCCGGCCTACTGCATCATCCTTTTATAAGACGCGACGGGAAGGCCGCCGGTCACACATTTTATGATGCGCCCGGCGGCGTGGACAGCAAAAGCCGCCCGTCCAGATGGACAGTACTTTTGATTGTACTCCGGGGGCGGAGAAAATGGGACGGTTTGGGCAGGTTTGGTTGTGCCCTAATTTGAAGTTCATACGCCCCTCAGGGGCTAAAGCCCCGCTTCTTTTGCGGCATCCTTTGGCACGACTCAAGTCGTGCCTTTTCAAGGCAGCGCCAAATCAGGACATCCATGATAAGTCCCTGTCAAGAAGAGATGGAGACTCTCCTTGGCGTCCGAAGGGCGCTCCTATAAATCCTGTAACCGCCTGCACATTGCACATTCGCTTCTCACCAAGGGTTCCTGCACAGATGCAGAACCAGACATCCATTTGCGGTCTCTGATGTTTTCATCATCACCGAAGATTGAGTTTGGATCCTCCTGCCAGCCTCGAAACACTACCGTGGGAGCCTTCGGAATCTGATTTCCGTTGCTCAATCCAGATCGGCAAGGCCTGGCAGGCATGCATTTATTCTGTGGGCGGTTTGATGTTGACCCCTTTCAGATGCTATGCAGCTTCCGTAGCCTCTCTTGGATAGTTCCTCTGAAAGGGGCGACGCGCGCGATCCACTGCCAATAGGTAACTCGTCAGCTTGCGAGCCACTGCCAGGGTGGCACGATTACGATTTCCTCTTTGCTTCTCCCGTTCGTAGAGAGCTGCAAGTTCCGGATGATACCGCGGCGCCAGCTTCGCTGCCTCCACCAACACCGTCTGCAGATGCTTATTTCGCTGCTTCGAGATCGGAACTCTCTGCTGCTTGCCTGCCGAGCTGACTTCTGCTCCGCACAAACCGCAATAGCTGATCGCCTTTTTGATCGAAGAGAACCGGTCTACTTCGCCAATCTCCAAAACCCAGGTCAGAGCAACCACTGGGCCTACCCCTGGAATAGATGTCAGTCTCTCAACTCGTTCCCTGATAAAGGCGTCATGTCGTAAAGTCTGAAGCAACTGCTTGTCGATGCCGCACAGAAACTCGATTGCGCTTCGGTTGTATTTCAGCAGTTCCGGCAGAGGATCGGGCATCTCAGGCCTGAGTAGTTCCAGCATCTCCTGGAAATAGCGCTTCTGATGCAACTTTTTCTTGTTGTACGGAAGCCCGGTTTCCATCATCAGGGCACTCATGCGGTTTTTCATTCGCACTGCCTGGCGGACCACAAGACTTCGATAGCGCAACGCACGACGCCGATCCCTTAACTCCCGGCTCACCATACGGCACTCCGGGAAATAGTTGCAACGGAGCAGGTCGGCCAGCTTCCGGGCATCCAGAGTATCGTTCTTTCGCTTGCCCGCAAAAATAGCTTGAAGCATCGCTGGATGTGCTACCTTCACAGCTATACCGGAATCGGTCACGTAGTCGTACAACCAGCTCGTGAACATCGTTGCTTCCATCCCCACTGTGCAGGATTTCGGCAAATCCCGAATCCACTCGCTCACAGCCAACTTGTTTGCCAGAATCACTCCTTCGTGAACAATCCGGCCGTCGGCCTCACGGGTGCAAAAGCTGATCGTCTTCTTATGCACGTCTAATCCCACGTAGTGCATTCCGTCCATCTGTTCTCCTCCCCTCGCGCTCGGCGCGTTCCTCTTTTTAGGAGAACCTCTCTGGACTTATCATTCAAACACTACC
>JASHPD010000122.1 GCA_030038315.1 Acidobacteriaceae bacterium | reverse complement strand
GTTGCGTGAACTGCCGCTTGCTGAACCTGCTGCGCCGCGCCGGCAACACAGTCGTACTTACTTCCAGCGCCAGCTTGGCGAACCGAACCAGACCGATCTCAGCCATATCAGGTTGCGAAGATGCCAGAGCAATCTCAGATTAACCCGACTCTGAACCGAAAAACCGGCGCGTACAAAGGATGTCAACAGAGCCAGATGAGTTCTAGGGTCATAGCGACATCCAGAGAGAGAAATAGCGGGTGAAAGCGCCGAAAGAAATACCAGCGGCTTTCATACTTTTTTGACAAATCTGGATTTGCTTGCGCTATGATGACTCTCGGTCATTCCTGCCCACTGCAGAGCCCACCAGACAACGCGAAGCGCCGGAGAGCGTTCGCCATGGGACGCAGTTCCTTGAAATTCCCCAAATCTCCGCCCCTACTCCCTATGTTCAGAGGGGGCCGGGAACTTCCATCTCGTAACAAGCGTGCTATTGGGGGAAATCATGACAAAGTTAGCTGTGCCGCCTGCCCTGCGCCTCGTTCAGGAAGCAATCTCGATCCAATCTCAGGATTCTCAGTCCATCACCATTCCCGGACTTAAGCTCGGCCAGGCTACGAATATCCTGCTCGGCTTCAGGCCGGATTGGGTTGCATCGGACGAGAACACTTCGCCCTTCTTTTCTGCGGACACTGAGCCGCTGACGGTATTCCCGGCAATCATCGACCCCAATCCTGCGGCTCAATGGAGCCTTCCGCGCATCACTCTGCACGAAGATACCGAAAGCCTGTTGAGCGCGATCTTTCCCTATGGAGTTCAACCGCTCGTCGGTGATGCAAGCGCATTCGCTGTTCCGTCCGGGCCTCTTTTCGTGCGGGATATCGACCGCGTAGAGACGATCAAAAAGCTCTCCGCCTATGTCGGCTTTGATCTGCAAGCCGGCTACAAGTACATGCTGGTAGAGATGGTGCGGGAGAGCGGAACAGCGTCTCGCAGTTACACCGCCGGCACTGGAGGGAATCCGGCCGAGCATCTTACGGCTGCGGCGCAAGCGCTCGTTCGGGGCCTGGAAGGAGTCAACCCGTCTGGACCGGCTCCCAGCCTGGTCGCCGGTTCAGCGGCAAAGTTCGTGAATAGCTTCCAGACAATCGGCACGCACTATGTCTCGGCGATTACCGCGGGAGATCGAATCTTTCAGGTATTTGGGTATAAAGATGATCCGTTTAATGAGCTGAAGGCCGCGTTCCTCAAGACCAGCCAGGGCAGGGGTTATGTCGAAGGTTTGAATGCACTGCCTTTCCAGTACTACACCACGCCTTTCAGCGACCGCACTGGCGTCAGCCTTGGCTACGTTAGCGTCCTGGGCACACTGCGCATCGTCAGCGCCGATCCAAAGTTTGCCCGGTCTCTTGAGAACAACGAGTGGCAGGATTCTGTCCGCGCGGGCGGCAACAGCATCTTCGAGGCGGCAAAGACAGGCTCAAAGGTGGACCTGTCGGCGTTCGCATCCATCGTGCCTATCCGTTTTCAATTAACGCCGGTCGGAAATCTCATTACGACGGAGAACTCCCATGCGGGGCGTAACTACTGGAACCGGCTGTTCAAAGGAGCGATGCTTGCGAAATACGCCTCCGGCGTACGGGTCACATTTCCTGAGACCGTGGATCGTGGGGTCCGCAACATCATTCCCAACTTTGGTCCCTGGCTGTCAACAATAGCCACGCCGACGGTGAACGCCTATGACGGGCATCTGGTGCTGGGCGCCATCCAGTTGACGAACCGTGCCGCGGTGAAGACGTTCGGATCATGGAGCGTGGTGCTGGAGGGAACGGAGGGCACGGCGAGTATTCCGGGGCGCGAGGTGTCGATTTCGTCGTTCCTGATTCTGACGGCTGGACCGGATACGCCGCCTGCCATTGAGCTCGCGGATCTTGCCACGCTCAAGAAGGTGGCCATCACTTGCGGCAGCATGGACGGCGCACTCACAATCGCTCACTCGGCCGGCCCGGAATGCAAGATACTGATGGATGGCATCCTCCTCGAGCTTTCCGGAGCCGTCGCTCCTACGAGGCGAACGACGGTAAAAGTAACGGGCGACGCTTTCGGCAAACCGTCGATCGATCGGCTCGAGAAGAACCTCGACAATCTCAACTTTGCTCTGGTTACGTGCCAGACCTTGCTCTACTCGCATGGAGCAAACGCGGAAGCCGCACAGCAGCTTGCCCGTGAATGCCTTCTCTGGCTGGCAAATCTTGTGCCGGCCGATGATGCGATCTCGCAGAACGCAGCGGTCTTCCAGTTGCGGACCACCTACCTCGCGCGCGTTGCGCAGAATCTCAACGAGTATGGCGTCGCCGTCCCCTATCTGACATATAACAATTACGGCCCATACATTGGCGCGATGGCCGACTCCGCGAAGTCTCTGAATGACAAGATTTCCTACTACCAGGGGCGGATCGAGTCTCAGCGGACCAATGAGCTCAACGCCGAGACCGCGGAAGCGATCAACGCAAACATCAAAGACTCCGGCGAATTGCTGGCTAAATACATCAATGCGGTTGCGGACTACCAGGGAGCTATTGCTTCAAATTACAAGGACATCATCGAGACCAAACAGCGCGACCTCAAAAGTGCGATCTCCAACTTCGCCGCATTGGTAACGTCGGTCAACGATCAGAAAGAAGCTGTCTCCGGCGCCAAGATCGAGTTCGAGAGGGCGATGGACAGATATCAGACCTCCGAGATTATCAAGGCTGCGATCAACATAAGCCTGGCATTTGTCACAGTTGGATTGACCATAGCGACTCCGGCGAACACCATCAAGGCGCTCGAATCTCTGGGCGAGACTGCGCAGAAGATACAGAAACTCGTCACCGTTCTCTCCAAGATCATGGATCTCGAAAAAACAATCGAGGCCAGTGTGAAAAATATCTCTGCGGTTACCCAGACGATGAATGCCCTCGAAAAGGTAAAGCTGTCGATGCCCAGCTCGCAGGAATGGTCGGAGATGAGCATCAACTTCGACGCCTGCCTGGCTACTGCGCCCTCTGAGGTCGCCGGGGCTAAAGCTGCGTTTTCGGCTGCGTTCAAAATCCTTGTTCTTCGTGCTCAGGCTATGCTCACCGCCCAGGCGAAGATTGCACAACTGAATGCCGAAATCGCCTTCAACACGGCGCAGGAGAAGATCAACCGTGATCAGAAGGAACGCCTGTCGAAGCTGACTCAGGGGCTCAATCTCGGCGATACGTCCAAAGCCCCCGATCTGTCGGAAGTTGACCTGTTGAGCCTGACCGGCCTGCTGCAATCCAAGCTGAACCAGGCGCTGTCTTCGCTGGCGCAGGCAATGGCGCTGCAAAGCAGTGCGGTACAGTTTGAGCTGCTGGCCGAACCCGTCTCCATCACCCGGTTCGACCTGCAGAGCCTTCAGGCTGTGATGGCGAGCCAGCAGGCAAACATCATTCACGCCAAAGAAGCCTTTAATCCGCCGCCTTTCAAGGTGAATGATCCGATCCTGGTGGCGGTCAAAGGCGTGCCCATTCGCTCCTTCACCCGTGGAAATTCCTTTGAGTTTCAAATCCAGCCGAGCGAATCCGGATTCCAGCCTTACAACATGGTTCGGGTGCAGCAGGTAACCGTCGATATTCCCGCAATTCGGGGGTCGAAGAGCGGCAAGTATCGTATCGACCTCACCTGCAAGGGAAATCCGTTTGAAGACAGGAACCGGTCCGGCGATCCGCTCGCATTCAATACCGTAGCGAGGCACTTCGGACCCTATGGATACAACGCGGCGGATCACAAGCCGCTCTTTGGCGACCAGACCGGCTCCATCGGAAACGACATAACACGTATCACGCCGTTCTCCACGTGGGAGGTGCGGATGCCGGAGACCGGCGAAAACAAGGACATCGACTTTGGACCGGACTCCGCCGTCGATATCGTCCTTTCGTTCCGTATCGAAGCGCTGGCATCCCCGGCGCTGCTGAAGAGAATGCGTCTGCTCGGCAAGTCTGTGACCGCGCCGGCGCATGGAGAATTGATGTCGGTGTTGAGCTCTGCCAGATTCAGGGGTGGGCGCATGTTGGCCGCCGCCGCTGCGCCGGTCGCTGACGCATCTGCCGTAACGCTCGATGACATGCTCGACCAGATGAATAAAGCTCAGGGCGTTCTCAAGGGATGGGACTGTGTCCTGAATATGCTGGAGCAGCCGGTCAATCGTTTTCTGGCTCAGCAGTACAAGGAAAAATACTCCTCTGCCAAGCCCATGGTCGTGACCGTCGGATTCTGCCAGTCGTTTCCCTTGGGTCACGACACAATCCTGGCGTACACGCGTTTCTCCGTAGAGCTTGGGCCGCCATTGCTTGAGTTCCAGGCCAATAATCACAACTTTGTCGCAGTCACGCAGGATATTCAGAAAGGCTACATCCAGAAAGGAACCAAGGCCGCGAAAGGCAAAGGAGTTCTATGCCCGGTTCCCCTGGACCTCGACGATCCTTCCATCGAGTGGGATGACAAGACGGACATTGACGTCAGCAAAAAGCCGGCCGTCAAGGGGGCCGTCGCATTGGCCACAGTGGCCGGGATCGTCACTCCCAAGCTGCCGGATGGGAAGACGGGGAATCCGAATAAGACCCTGTCCGTGGTTTTGGATTTT
>JASHPD010000121.1 GCA_030038315.1 Acidobacteriaceae bacterium | reverse complement strand
CCAGGGCGCAGCGGCTCCAATGGCGTGCTCGGCGATGCCGCCGGCATAAAAGGCTGAGGAGCCTAAGTCATTGAGAACAATGGCGGCGGCACGCCAGAAAGAAATGAAGGTGAGCATCACGGAGGATGCCACAATCAGCCGCACGCGGTCAGGTGGAGGAGCTACGGTCGTTCGAGAAGAAGCCATCACGAAGGCGCCGGCTCGACGCCGGCGAATAAAATCTCACGGGCGAAGTAACCAGCGCACGCCCTTGGAGAGGATAGAGCGGATAGGCGCGGGTGTCAATGATGGGATTGGGGTGAGAATTGGCCGCCTGCGAGAGGTCGGTTTCAGAATGGTTAATCTTTCCCGAAGAGTTCTTTGCTGTCCTCGACAAAGCTGATGAGGATGACGACGGTCGAGCCGGCCAAGCCGACGAAAAAGAGGACTTCGAGAAAGCGCATGGCGAAGATTGCAAGAGCCATGCGCTTATTCTAGCGCGGAAATTGGTTTGGCGTAGGGAATTTAGCGCTCTGCTACCTGGTCGAGAAGGGTGAAGAACTCGGGGAAGCTGATGGCGGCGGATTCTGCGCCCTGGATGAGGGTTTCTCCTTCGGCGCGCAGGGCTGCGACGCTGAAGGCCATGGCGATGCGGTGGTCGCCGCCGGAGTCGATGGTTGCGCCGTGGAGGGTTTGGCCGCCGGGAACGTCTAGGCCGTCTTCGAATTCTTCGACTTCGGCTCCCATGGCGCGGAGGTTCTTCGCGACGAGGGCGATGCGGTCGGATTCCTTGACGCGGAGCTCCTTGGCGTCGCGGATGCGGATGCCGCCGCTGGTGTAGGGCGCGATGGCGGCGAGGACGGGAAGCTCGTCGATGAGCTGCGCGGCGAGGCTGCCGGAGATGGTTGTCGAGCGCAGGCCGTCGGGCGGGGCTGTGATTTGCACGGTGCCGACTAGCTCGGCGTTCTTTTCTTCCAAATTGAGTACGGCGATATGCGCGCCGAGTGCGGTGAGCACGTCGAGGAGCGTGGCGCGCGTAGGGTTCAAGCCTAGCGAGTCGAGGACGAGGCTGGAGCCGGGGAAGAGCGATGCGGCGCAAAGGAAGAATGCGGCGGAGGAGATATCGCCGGGGACTGCGGCTTCGATGGCGTGGAGTTTTTGCGGGCCGGTGATGGAGACGGATTCGGTGGAGCGCTTGACTTCGGCGCCGAAGGCTCGCAGTGCGAGCTCTGAATGATCTCGTGTCCGGATGGCTTCGCGGACGGTGGTGGTTCCGGCGGTTTGCAGGCCGGCTAGGAGGACGCAGCTTTTGACTTGCGCGCTGGGGACGGGCGTGGTGTAGTCGATGGCTTTGAGGGCTGCGCCTTCGATGATGAGCGGGGCGTGGCCTTCGGTGAGGGTGAGCTTTGCGCCCATTTCCGCGAGCGGTTTCTGGATGCGGCCCATGGGGCGGCGCGAGAGAGATGCGTCGCCGATGAGCGTGAAGGTGCCTTGCTGTGGCGCGAGCAGGCCGGAGATCATGCGCATCGTTGAGCCGGAGTTGCCGCAATCGAGGGGCTTGCTGCTGGGCGTTACGCGGCCGGCTACGCCGGTGACTTCTACGGTGCCTTCATCGGACTGCGTGGCACCGAGCTTGTTGATCTTGGCGCCGAGGGCTTCCATGCAGGCGAGCGTGGAGGCGCAGTCGGCTCCGGTGGAGAAATTGGTGAAGCGCGAGGTGCCTTCGGCGAAGGCGGCGAGCATTCCGTAGCGATGGCTGATGGACTTGTCGCCGGGCAGGCGCAGGCTGCCGAGAATGTTGCGCGCCGGGCGGATGATGCGTTCTTCAACTGCTGTGTGCACGAGGGCTCCGGTGGTGTTGGTCTATTCTGAGTTTACCAACCGGAGCGACCCCGCCCTAGCGACAAAAACAACTACGCCGCGAGGGTGGGGCACCCATTTGCTATTTTCTGTCGATGCTTTTTTCGATGTTGTCGAGGCGCGCGGAGTGCTCGCCGAGAATCTGCCAGAAGCGGCGGAGGTCACCTTCGATGACTTGGAGACGGTTCTCCATTCGGTTCAGCCCAAGCTGATTGAGCAGAATCCCAACGAGAACCGTAACGGTGGGAATCCCGATTGCCAGCCAGAGCTGCGCGTTCGTCATCATGCCTTCTCCATCTTCTATTATCGCCGCATTTTTGATTGCGAAGTCAAGAGTGTTGCAATTATGCGTTCCGCTGCAGAGCCCGTTTGAGAACTGTTTCGAGTGCGGCTTTCTGCTGGTCGTACTCAGTGGGGTCGATGGTGCCGGAGAGTTTTTCGCTTTCTAAGGTGAATAACTCTTCTTTGAGGGCGTTGAGTAGCGCTGTATTTTTGCTCGCGGCGGTGGTTGGTGATGCGGTTACTGCCGGCGCGGCGAAGGTTGCGGTTTGTACGTGTACGCCTGCGGCTACGGCTGGCTTGCGCAGCAGGAAGGCTGCGGCTGCGGCGAGCAGGAGGCCTACGCCGCCTAGAATCCACCAGCGATACTTGTCGAGCGGGCCGGGCTGGTTGATGGGCTCGCCGATGCCGCCGCCGGGGCCGGCGTTTTGCGGGCTTTGCGCTGCGCCGGAGTCGGCTTGCTGGCTGTCACGCGGGGCGGAGCCGGTGCCGCTGACGGTGAAGGCGATGGACTGGCTGGGTACGGCGCCTTTCAGCAAAAAGATCTGCATGGCTGGGTCGCGCTGGAGGGATTGGAACTGCAGGCCGTTGCCGGCGGAGAAGCTCATGCTCTTGGGCATTTGCACGACGAAGTTTTCTACCGGGAGCAGGAGCGTGGGCTTGAAGGTGAAGGAGCCGGAGTAGGGCAAGTGGAACTGCACCTGGAAGATGGTCATCTTGTCCGTGCCCTGGTCGGGGTCGATGGGGACGGCGAAGGTGTAATGGCCTTTTTGCGCGAGCGGCTTGGGCATGGCCATGGTCGGCATTCCGCTGGGGCGCGTGGCTTCGGCGGCGTCGAGGGTTGCGCCTTCGGGGAGGACGAATTCGAAGGGGTTGGCGCTGAACTGCGTGACCTGCGGCGAGCTGTTGTTGTGGACGACAAACTCTTCTGTGACGATGAGCTGGTCGTTCTGGGTTTCCATGCCGAAGATCTGGTCTTCGACGGAGATGCCGTCGACTTTGGGTTTTACGTCGTAGACGGTGACATCGCCGGATGGGCCGCCGGCGGCGATGAAGTAAGGCGCGCCCTGGTGGGTGACGCGGATGAGGTACGGGCCTGCGCCGTCGTGGCTGATGGTGTAGTGGCCGCTGGCGTTTGTCGTGGTTTTGGCGACGGCGGCCATGTTGGCCTGCACGTCGATCATCTCAACGGTGTCGCCGGCGGAGGGTTTGCCGGTGGTTTGGTCGGTGACGGCGCCGGAGGATGTGACGGCATGGGCGAGCGTAGCCGAAAAGGCGAGAGTTGCGGCGGCAAGAGCGATGCGGGAAGAGTTCATTGCGTGTTGGTCAATCCTTTTGAAAACTCCAAAACACAGGGGCTAAAGCCCAGACATGGATTTCGGCATGTTCGGCACGACTCAAGTCGTGCCCTGTTACAAAACTTAAGGCTGGCTTTTGGGGTATCCCAGATCTCCAAAATCAGGAGACCTGGGGCACCCGGCTGTATCTTGCTATCCCACCCTTCCGCAAAAAACGCGGAAGGATGGGGCACCCATTGGCTCAGGCTTGCTGGAGATGTTCGATCTCGGAGAGCAGTTGCGCGGTTTCGGTTTCTAGCGCGGCGCGCTGGGTCTGGTAGTCCTCTTCAGGGTACTTGCCGGCGCGGTATTCGAAGTTCAGGTCGCGGAGGTTTTCGTAGAGCTGGTCTTTGTGCTCGAAAAGGTAATCGAGGCGCGTCTTCTGGCGCTGCGCGGCGAAGGAGTTCTCCGGCCAGAAGGTGTAGACGAAGGCCGCGATGAGGAGAATCAGGCCGGCGATGAGGCCGCTGGTGGATGTCATGCTAAAACCCTCCGTCGCCGCTGGTTTCGCGGCGGATTTTTTCGCGCAGTGTGTCGAGCTCGGGGCTGTTCGGGGCGTTTTGTGCGGCGGTCTGCGTTTTGCTCAGGGACCATTGCTTGGCTACGAGGATTGTTCCGAGGACGGCGGCGAGGAAGACGGCTATGGGTGCGATCCAGGCTACGAGGTCGAAGCCGTGCGTGGTGGGTGCGGCGAGTGCGGTGGGGCCGTATTTCGAGGAGAACGAGGCCATGATGGCTGCGTCGCTCTGGCCGTTCTGTACAAAGCCGTTGAGATCGGCGAACTCTTCGTCGCGGTTGGGGCAGCCTACGTGGTCGCACTCGCCGAGAAGCTGGGCGCAGCCGCAGGTGCACATGAGCTTGTGGCTCATGGTGTCTACGCGGGAGCTTGCATCCGTTGCGCCGAGCGTGAAGCAGATGGCTACGGCGAGGGCGATGGCTTGCGCGGCTTTGATCCAATGGTTGAGGCGCATCAATCGCCTCCCTTCAGTA
>JASHPD010000015.1 GCA_030038315.1 Acidobacteriaceae bacterium | reverse complement strand
CACCGCATCGGTCAGCTTGCGAACCGCCCGCAACGGATGATCCTGGGGCACGCGCTGCTCCAAGGAAACATAGCTGAACATCCCGTCCTGCACCCGCTCGTCTCCACGCATGTCTGTTAGACGAGCCACCTCGATACCTCGACTCCAAATAGACGCCTATTTCAACGAGTTCTTAGAGGGATGGTCGATGAATATATGTGGGTTGCTTTGCGCTGCTTTTGACCATAGCGAGCAAATCTGCGCTTTGAGGATGGAAATGTTTGATACTGTGAGTTAGATCGGTGTACCGCAATATGCGGGGTGTGGAAAGATTGGGAGTACTTCTAACGGACAAGCTAGTGGTTTGTGCGAAGAGGCGCAAGGCTTTTCCACTGCTTCCGAAGAAACGAGCGGCGGGCCGGCATTTCGTGTAAAAGCAGTTCTGCAGACTGAATGAGCGGGTTAGCGTGGAACCATTGTTGCACAATGTTCTCCTGCAGGTAATTGACGATCGCTAAAAGCGACATGCCTTGATGATGCGCCATCCATTCGCGCGCGATGTGCGGCGTGCGATGGGATGTTGTGTAATCGGCAGCCTCGTAGAGCCCGTATGCTCCCATCCATTTTGCGGCGGCCATGCGGCGTAGATTGCGGAGCGCGGAATGAGCATTCAAACCAAGAGCTAGAAATGTCGAATAAGGTGAAATGACCGGTCCTGCTGTTGTCTCGGGAGAAAGTGCGATAAAAGGGATGCCATAAGCCTGATAGTGGTAATGATGATTGTCATTTCTGACCGCTGCTCCTGATTCGGAAATTCCCCAGGGAAGGCTGAGATCATTTGCAAAATCCCGCTGAATGTGAACGACGGCGGTCTGGGTGTTGGCGATGAGCGTACCGGGATAGCTGCGCATCCATAGTGCGGGCATCAGATATTCAAACATGGTTCCCGTCCACGAAAGCAGCACAAAACGGCCGAAGGCATAGGTATGATCTCGGACCAGCTTGATCCAGCCTTGTTGCGGAAGATCACCGCGTGCGATGGCGAGAAATGTAGCTATGCGTGCTTCTGAAGCGATCATGTCGTAGCAGGCTTCATGCAATCGCTGTGCCTTTACGTCATAGCCGATAGAGAGAATCTGCTTGCTTGGATCTGCCAAAAATGTAAACTCCATTTCTTCGGCGGCATGTTCGACATCGCGCACAATTGCGCTGAGATGGTCAGCCAGCGTACGCAGTCTTCCGACTGCGGAAGGCAAGGAAGATTGAAGCCGTTTGCAGAGGGCGGCTAACACGGAGTTAGCGGCAAGTTTGCCGTAAGCCTGCGTCAGGCGAAGCCCCAGAATTTCAGCAAACAGGGAAGCGTCTTCGATCGGGAGTGTGTAGTCAGTGCCATCCATGCCAAGTTGTTGGAGATCTCGCAGAGGAGTGTACTCCGGCAATGTCCATGGCATATAGTCGCGGAGCAGTAAGAGGATTTTTTCGACGCGATTCTGTGTCTCGGTGATCCACCAGGCGGCTGTAGAAGATGTGGTACAGGCCTTGTTACACGCGGTTTGAGCAATGAACAGCCACTCGATCCATTCAGCGAGTGAAGCCCTGGGTTTAGGGAATGAAAGTCTGGCGAGACCTGAAGGAATGCCTTCCTGCTCGCGCAATAAACGCCAGTGTGCGCATAAGCCGGCAAAGAGTTTTGGAGAGAGCAGAGGCTTGTGCGCGATCTCCAGAGCACCTGAGCGCAAAGTATAGAGCGAGGCCACAAAGTTGCCGCTATCAACTGAGGAGACAAAAGGAGACGCATCGAGGGGCTTAAGAGTTTTCGTATCATACCAGTTGTAGAGATGCCCACGAAACTTCTCGAGCTGCGAGATAGTGGAAAGACTTCTCTGTGTCATGTCGGCAAATTCCGGCGTAGTGATAAAGCCCAATACGTACGCGGCAAGCCGAGCATTCAGATGCAGGCCGATATTAGTCGGCGAGACGCGTGCCGCTTCTACAAGCCCCTCTTCTTCGACATTGTCAGGGATCAAATAGTTATGTCTTTCGGCGCCAAATTGATAAAAGTAACGCCAGATGCGAAGCGCAAGAGAAAGCAGAAACACCTCATCTCTCATTGCAATCTTTGCTCGTACGTGCGGGGAGTGATTAAGCCAGGAAACTGTCATGGTGCTGAGAAACCAGAGGGCCAACATGGGAGCAGCACAGAACCATGTATGAGGGTGGTGCGGGGTGAACCAAATGAGCGCAGCGACCCCTGCCGTGACAAACGGAACAAGCACAAGATAGCGGTCGACCGGTGCGTGATTTTCAGAGAGGGAATCAGCTTGTGCCGCTGTTTCCCATTCCAATAGGCGCTTGCCGGTAATAAAGCGCCGTACAAGGACACGAATGATAGCGTCCACGGCAAAAAACATCTTGTGTGGCAGTAGCGCCAGTTGCAGCAGAGCCACTGGAAGGCTACGTCCGAGGTCAAGGAGGGCGTCGCCTGTACTACTGCTCTCTTTGTTCGCTGCTGCCCGACCCAATGCAAATGCGAATTGTGCCACGATGGGGAAGAGCAACAGAAGGAATGCGGCAATCGTCCAATATGGTCGACCTCCTGGAAGGCCAAGCCACCCGGCAACAAACAAAAGAAAGAACATCGGGTCCACTAGAGAGCGGCGGAGATTGTCGAAGATCTTCCAGCGGTTGATGCCAGAGATGGGATTTGGCACGAATTTACCCGACTCATTCGGAACACGAGAAAACATCCATTGCGTAATTTGCCAGTCTCCGCGAAACCAGCGGTGCTGCCGGCGGCTGTATGCGCTGTAATGCGAAGGATAATCCTCTATAAGCTCGATATCAGTAACCAGGCCGGCACGCGCGTAAGCACCTTCAATGAGGTCGTGGCTTAGCAGGGAGTTGTGTGGGAAGCGATTATTCAAAACGGTGTGAAGAGCGGCAACCTCGTAAATTCCTTTGCCGGTAAATATGCCTTCGCAAAAGAGATCCTGATACGCATCTGAAATTGCGCGGGTATAGATATCGACTCCGCCTTGGCCGGAAAAAATGTGTGCAAGCCGCGAGCGCACAGTGGATTGCACTGTGATGCCGATGCGCGGCTGCAAAATTCCATAGCCGGAGATAACGATGCGCTGTTTGGGATCGACAACGGCCTGATTTAAAGGATGTGCGATGGCGCCAACGAGTCGTGCTGCAGCATCGCGCGGGAGCTGTGTGTCAGCATCGACCGTGAGGACATAGCGCACACTCCGCAGCACATCCAGATTGCCTGCTTTGATAGGAAATGCGTCGTATTCTCCCATCAGGAGTTTGTTCAGGTCAAGGAGCTTGCCACGCTTGCGCTCCCATCCCATCCAGACTCCTTGACGAACATTAAAGATACGGCGTCGATGAAGAAGTAAAAAAGAGCCGCCCCTTGATAATGCATATTTTGAATTTAGTTTTTCAATGAGACGCATGGCAAGATCAGTTAGCGGATGAGAATCACCGTCTCCAGGCTTGCTAATGGAATCGGGAAGATCTGTAAGCAAGGCAAAGTGCAGATTGGGATCGCGATTGGCGAGGTAGCGAACCTCGATATCAGTGACGAGTTTTTTCACCTGCCGCTCATTCAGCAAGAGGGATGGGACTGCGACAAGAGTCGTGTGCTCGATGGGTATGCCTTTATTGAAGTTGAGCTTGGGCAGAGGAGCTGGCTCGAAGAATGTAGTGACTGCGTGGTTTACTAGGCCGACGGCATCTTGTGAGGCTGGCAAAAGCAATAATCCTGCGGCAACAAGAACAGCCACAACGCTAGAGAAGTGAGCCAGAATGGGAAAGATAGCTACAGAGGTGAAGAAAACAGTGAGCAACAGGATGCTGTCAATGTAAAAATCTTCTGCGCGGGCGCGAACAAAACTGCGCAAACGCCATGAGATGGGTGGATGAAAGCCGATTTCTCGCGCAAGCCGCGGCAATCCATCTTCGATAAGATAATAGCCGACGTGACGCTGTCGACGCTCTGCGCGAGACTCGTTGCTTGAGGCCGCTGCGGCTTGCTGTGCGAGATGAAGCGCCTTCAGGGCAACCTGAGATTCTGTATAGTCGGAATAACGAGCAAGGAATGCTACACGCTTGCGATAAAGCTCACGGCTTTCAAAGTCCATTGTTGCATACGCCGCAATAGGATCTTGCCGCAAGACGGAATCCAGAAAGATTAGAGGTTCAATAATAGATGGCCAGTCAGCGCCAGTGATCATGCGCAGACTCTTAAGCCGAACCTGAATTGCAGAGGCAGAAAGCAAGCCATCTGCGTCCAGAAAGAGGTGAGCTTCATTGAGCACCGCCTCAAGAAAGGCGAATTGCAAAAATGTTGGTAGACCCCAAAGCTCGTCCAGGGTTAGTGGCTCAAAGGATTGCAGCGCATCAAGGAAGGTGAGAAAAGAATGCGTTGTGAATATTCCTTCCGTGACTTGAAGATAACGTTCTGCAATCAAGGTGACGCGAGGGCTCTCCTGTTGTGATTCAAGGATGATGCAAGGAAGACGTCTGATATGCAAACGCTTGTAGGAAAGTGCTGCAAGGGATGAGCGCAGGATTCGATGACTGGCTCGAAGCTCGGTAAGAATAGTCTGCTTGTTCTCGTACCGGAAGCTGACAGGGACGGATGGCTGGATTATTCGTGAAAGAATCTCTTCCATCTGCTTCAAGCTGCGCTGCACCGCTCGAATGCGTGCGGGAAATGTGCCAGCAGAAGGAGGAGTAGGGATAACCTCCATGAGAGCAATGGCCTGTGCTCCACTGCGCAGGCGCGCATCAAGACCGTCTGCGGAGATGTCGGATGGGTGAAGAAGCGAATCGATTCCAGTCATAATGTCCTCAACGATAACTGGCTGCTTGCATTTCAAACATGGCGGCATAACGGCCGGCGAGGGCCATGAGTTGGGCGTGGTTACCCTCTTCCACAAGCCGGCCGTTTTCCAGGACAACAATGCGGTCGGCCATGCGTACGGTGGAGAAGCGATGTGAGATCAACAGCGCCATCTTGCCGCATGTCAGGTCGGAGAAACGTTGAAATGTTTCCAACTCACTGCGCGCGTCAAGAGCTGCCGTTGGTTCGTCCAGAATCAGAAGTTGCGCATCGCGGAGATAGGCGCGTGCCAGAGCAAGTTTCTGCCATTCGCCGCCAGATAGGTCAACGCCACCTTCAAAGCGCCTACCAAGCATCTGCTCATAACGGTTATCGAGTTTTGATATAACGTTGCTGGCTAGACTTTTCTGGGCGGCGTATTCGACCTCTTCCAGTGTGTGCGGGACTTCAATTCGACCAACAGTGATGTTTTCCCACGCGGTCATTTCGTACCGCATGAAGTCCTGAAAGATGACTCCGATCTCCGCATGAAGAGAGGTGAGATCGTATTCGCGCAGATCTACTCCATCGAGCAGAATCTGTCCTTCGGTGGGGTCATAGAGGCGGGTGATCAGTTTGACTATCGTGGTTTTTCCTTGGCCATTCTCGCCAATCAGGGCCACGCGCTCACCTGGTAGAAGCGAAAAATTGAAGTGACGCAGAACGGTACGGCTTGTTCCGGGATAGGTGAAGGAGACATTTCGGAACTCAAAGCCAAGTGTTATTGGATGCGACACGGACAGCCCACCCGGTTTGGATTGCACACGCGGCTGCATCTCAAAAAAGGCAAGCAGATCGGTAAGAAAGAGTGCCTGATCCGCTACGCCGGAAGCAGTCGAGAAGAACTGTTGCAGGTTGCTCATCGCCTGCAGGATGGCGGTTGTAATGAGAGTAAGATCACCAATGCTGTAATATCCGCGTATGGTTTCGAGGATGCTGTACGCGTATGCGCCGTAGTATCCGCACTGACCAAGGATCGACAACAGCCCACCCCAGAAGAGTCGCCTACGGTTCAAGTCCACGTTTTCTTTGTAGATTTTCTGTGAAAGCTCGGTAAATCGATCGGTGAGATAGTCGCTCAGACAAAAAAGTTTCAGCTCTTTTGCGGCCTCTTTGCTTCCTCCCACTTGCCTGAGGTAATCCATCTGGCGTCGCATCGGAGTCTGACGAAAATTTTTTGCGTAGGTGAGAAAAGCAAAGTGGCTTTCTCCAAGAAATGCCGGAACAATACCGGCAATGAGCAGGACCAACAGAATGGGCGAGTAGTCGATGAGGACAGCGGAAAAAGCAAACGCAGTGACAAATTGCTGAATGAGCCGGCCCATCTGCTGAATCATGGCAAGACGGTCTGTGGCTTGAACGCGTGCGCGCTCCAGACGGTCGTAAAAAACAGGGTCCTCGTAGACTGTAACGTCGAGAGCTGCTGCCTTGCGCATGACCTCTACGCTGACGTGATGCGTGTAGCGATCAGCAAGGAGATTATCGAGATAATCAACAGAGCGGGACAAGAGCGCAGTGAATACGGCCAGCATCATTTCTGAGGCGACCAGCCACCAGAAGTTCCGTGGTAGCGTCTGATGCAGGCGAATCCGGTTGACGCCGTCGATGATGAAACGACCGATGATACCAATGCCAACAGGAAGAAACGCAATAATGATGCGGGAGGCGATATTCCAGAAAACAATCGACGGGCCGGATTCCCAGACAAAATGTAGAACCGGAGGGATATTTTTTAGCGCACTGACACGTTCGGTCCACGCATTGACGGTGTGCTGTTGAGTGTGGATGTTCTGAGACACGGCCTTCATCGCTGAGGAATACACTCCTTCTTGCGCGTATGCGCGAAAGGCAGAGGCTTGTGAAAGTGCAAAGCTCCCATTCTTCTTTAACCAAGGCTATACATGACGATTTCTTAATTGATTGGGCTTACAGTTTGTAATGCGCAGCATCTATTTAGTGTTTATTTCCACATTGGGATACAAGTGTTTTGCATTGGGTTGCTTGGCCAGTCCCAAATCAGGTTTGGGAAACGGGTTGTTGGATACGAAAATCTGGTGGATCTTCAGAAATTCTGTCTTGTCTGGTGCGCATCCAGTAAAACACTCTGTGCCGTATAGGGCTTAAAGCCGGCAATTGCCATCCCGCGTTGCGCCTCAGGGTTCTTCATAAAGGTTTCCCATACAAATCCGCTCCGCAAATTCTCAGCCATCAACATAGTAATGCCTGTATCGATGCCGATAACGTCCGTGTCATACCAGCCAGTCAGTGGATTAAACGCATTTACAAAGCCATAACGGCAGCGCGCGCCTGGAAAGTGGTCATAAATGGTATGCAGAACTCGCAGAGTTGCATCTGGAAGAAAGGGGAGGGATCCGCCAGAGGCGGAAGGTACAACAGTTCCATCAATCGGCCCCATCGCCGGAGGCCCACCCCAAACCACATAGCCATGCGTGGAGTCCGAAGCGGTAATGCCCCAGAGAGCATTGCTGTAATCGGGAAATTGTTCATGTAGCTCCACGCAGAAGCGACGGTGTACATCGGTAGCGATGACTGAGTTGATGAAGTAATCCGCATAGCGATCGCGCTTGTTGCGGAAATCAAACCATGCCTGTGAATACTGATGCACAAAGAGCGGAGCGAACGATCCTACATAACGCAGTCCGTCATATTCGAAGATGAGTCGCTTCCATGCAAACCAGGCATCGCTGTGTAATGGGTGCGAAGCCGAGCCCATGCCCAACAAGTACATCATCATCAGTTCGCTATAGAAATCCCAGCGTGAAGGAATAAAACCCAGTTCCGGGGTCCAGCCGTGTGAGAGTAGAGTGGTATCTTCAGAGAGCCACGTCCAGTCCACGCGATCAAAGATGGCATGGGACAGTTCCCTGATGTCCTTATCCTCAAAATGCTGTTTACAGGTGAGTACGCCACAGAGCAGTATGGCTGTATCCACCGACGATGCCTCGGAATCCCAAATGCGCTCTCCCGTATTGACATTGGCAAAGTGATAGAAGAATCCGCGGTGAGTGGGGAGTTTGTGCCACAGGAAGGACAGCGTTCGCAGCACACGCAAGCGGGCATCCGCGTAGCTGACATAGCCTCGCTTTTGTGCAATGCAAATAGCCGTCAGGCCAAAGCCTGTGGCCGCGATACTGGCGGCAACAGACGTGTCGTTTGAGCGCACATTGGCGCGATCCTTTACCAGTCCCGTCTGTGGGCTGGCTTGTTCCCAGAAAAAGAGAAAGTTGGTGCGTTCGAGATCCTCAAGAAACTGATCATCGCGCGAGGAGATTGCACCCGGCGTGGAAGGAGGTGCATGTTTTTGTGTGCCCTGCTCCAAAGTAAAGAGAGGTGGCATCACACTTCCCCCAAATGACGCACCGAGAAATACGCCGGCCATCTGCCGCAAAAATGTGCGGCGTGTGTCGTCTATTCGCAGCGTGTTGGTGCTGTCCTTTCGTCGATGCCGGCTCATGTTCCAATTTGCGTTATATAGGAAGCAGACGTCACTTTGCTCGGGATATTGGCAGGACAATTTGTCCACCCGATTATTCGACGGTCTGGAAACCCGTGCGGTAAGCGGCCAGAGGCAGCAAATTCATAGGCGGATGCGTCCAAATCAACACATAGGTGGTTGATGCTATGCGAAGCAATCTTAAGATTGGTCTTTGGATCGTGCTTGGTGTGGCGGGGATCACGGCGATTCTCCTGGCAGTGTTGTTTCACGCCTGGCGGCCAAAGTTCGCTACAATTCAGGGCGCGATTATTCGGAGCGATCAGGACACGCGCAAGCAGCTTCCCCTTGCCAATGTGCTGGTAATCGCCACACGCGGCAGAACAGAAGCAAGTGCCCGTTCCGACGCCTCCGGATACTTCAAGATTACTTTTCCGGATGCAATCTGGCCGGAACAAACTGTCGATATGCACTTTCAAAGAGATGGCTATCAGTCTCTCGACCTTCATCTCAGGATGATCTTTCGTTCCACAGTGAGGAGACTGGTGATTGCTGCGATGGAGCCGATTCCTGAGAAGGTTACGGGTGACTCCGCGATTCGTCCGATCGTGGTCTCGAACATCCGGATACGGTACACGATCAATACGGAACAGGAAGACAACATTGGTAGTGTGGCGAAAGTTTTCCAGGCGGTTAATATGGGCAATGTGCCATGTGGACGCCGAGGACCGTGTTCACCAGATGGTCATTGGAAGGCTGCCGTTGGCTCGATCACGCTGGATGCGGGTACGGAAAATTCATATCGCGACGTAAGGGTAACGTGCATTGCGGGCCCGTGCCCTTTTACGCGGATAGATTCAAGCGGCTTTGTACATGGCGGAAGAATAATTGCCGCATCAGCTTTGAACTGGTCCGACACGACAACGTTTCTGCTCGAGGCAGAGGTCTTTCGCGCTTCGATCGACTCCAACGTGCGCGAATCCTATCCAGTGATTTATGGAAGATTGCTCAACTTTAACTTGCCCGCAAGTGAGGAGGGTGCAAGCATTGAAGCAGATGTCAATGGTGAGCCCATGATCTTCCCGCTTGGTCCGGAACCGTATCTGAGTTGGGCAACATGCGCCGCCAGGGCAACCGAGGAAACCGCGAAAGCTACTCTCTATCGCTGTGAACTGAAGCCCGGCTATCAGTTCTGACTTGGTGGCAGGCAAGAAGACAGGCTGTTTTTCCGATCCTATTGCCGCAATATGGTCAGAAATGGAAAGAGGCCATTCTGTGAAGAACGAGCCTCTTCCCACTGTGAAAGTCCTGTGTGGCGCTGCTTTTAATAAAGCAGGTATTTTGAGCGAATGGCTTGGAAGCTGTCGATCGTATCCTGCCAGTCCTCTTCTACGCGACGAGGGTCGACGCCCGCAGTCAGCGCATCGAGCGTGGCCTTATTGCGCATCAGCGCATCGATTCCGGAGATTTTGTACTTGTCCGGATACAAATGATGGAGCGCAGAAGCAAGCTCAAGACCCATCTCCGGCGCATCGAGTGAGTAGCGGTCTGTGAGGACAATGTTGATTCCACCGCATTGCTGGTTTGCATAGACAGAAGCGTTTGGCGTAAAGGTCACGGGCACAAAGCGTACGCCGTCGATTTTGCGTGCGTTGAGGTAATGTGCCAGCGCAACGCCGTCGATCCACGGAGCGCCGACGAGCTCAAAAGGCGTGTCGGTGCCGCGGCCGACGGAAATGTTTGAGGCTTCAATCATGCCTATGCCGGGGTAGAGCGTGGCCGCTGTCAGGCTGCGCATATTGGGTGAAGGATTGATCCACAGCCGTCCTGTTGAGTCGTACCAGTCGCCGCGCATCCAGCCCTGCATGGGCACTACGGTCAGCCTGGCTCCGATGGCACGTTCGCCGTTGAACATGCGCGCCAGCTCGCCGATCGTCATGCCGTGGCGAATGGGAGTGCGCCAGTAGCTGGCGAAGGACTCGCGGCCCGCATCGGCGATTGGGCCCTGCACGTAGGCGCCGCCAATCGGATTAGGACGGTCCAGTACGTAGATCGGCTTGCCGGTTTTCGCGGCGGCTTCAAGGAAATAGCCGAGCGTGGTTTCGTAGGTGTAAAAGCGCACGCCGATGTCCTGAATGTCGTAGACAATGGCGTCAATGTTGGCTAGCTCTTCCGGAGTGGGCCTGCGCTTTGCGTCGCTGCTTCCGTAGACGCTGTAAATGGGAGCGCCGGTGGCTTCGTCGCGCGAATTGCCGATCTGGGTTGTGTCGAGTTTGCCGGCGATGCCGTGCTCGGGGCTGAAGATTGCGGTCAGTTGCAGGCCGGGAGCGTGTGCGAGCACGTCGGCGGTGCGACGGCCCTGCGAATCGACAGCGGTCTGGTTGGTGACAAGCCCGATGCGTACAGGGTGAGCCGCGTCGGGATGGAGATCGCTGAAGTTGTGTGCTTCGAGCATGTCGATGCCAAATTTCACATCGCCATTGCGCACGAAGAGGCGATGCGCGGCCATGATCGATTCGTTGTAGCCGGTGATGCGCGCGAGCCGCAGCTTCTCTTTTTCGCTTACGGTCAGGTGGAGCGCTTCCACCGTGGCTGTCGCCAGCCGCGCGCGCAGATCGACAACCGAGCCGCCGCCGTTGGGATGCACGCGATTGGTGAGCAGAATGATGTAGGTGTCGGTTGTGGGGTCGATCCACAGGGATGTGCCTGTGAAACCTGTATGACCATAGGAGCCGATGGGAAGCAGCTCGCCGCGATTGGTCGAAAATGGCGAATCGATATCCCATCCCAATCCGCGCAGGCTTGCGCCTGTTGCGGGGCCTTGCGGCGTGGACATCTTCTCAATGATGGGCCGGCTGAGAATTTTATCTCCGTGCAGCAACTCTTCTGCAAAGATGGAAAGATCGTCTGCCGTTGAAAAGAGTCCTGCGTGCCCGGCAACGCCGCCCATGCGCCGCGCTGTCGGATCGTGCACCACGCCGCGCAGCATATGGTGGTTCTCGTCGTATTGCGTGGGTGCGATGAGCGGCAGCCACTCCTTTGGCGGGAGATAGCGCGTATGCTTCATGCCCAGAGGCGTAAAGACATACTTGAGCGTGTATTGATCGAGCGACATTCCTGTGACCTTCTCGACGAGAAAGCCTAGCGTCTCAAAATTGATATCGCTGTATACAAAGCGCGTTCCGGGAGGGTTCTCCAGCTTTGTCTGCATTGCCAGTTGATAAGCTGCTTCGCGGCCTTGCCACGGCGTCTTCAGGTTGATGTCCGGCGGCAGGCCGGAGTAGTGCGTCATCAGCTCGCGGACGGTGATCTCGCCTTTGCCGTTCTGCGCAAAATCCGGCAGGTAATGGGCTACGGGCTCGTTGAGGCGCACGCGGCCTTGCTGCACGAGCTGCATCACGGCGGTGGTGGTGGCAATGCACTTGGTCAGTGACGCCATGTCGAAGATGGTGTCCACTGTCATCTTTTCCTGCGTCGGCTCCAGGGATCGCGAGCCGTATGCCTTGCGGTAGATGACCTTTCCGTCGTGTCCGATGAGAACTACGCCGCCGGGAATCTGATGCGTGGCGACGGCGTCCTGCATGATTGCATCAATCGCGGCAAAGCCGGGATTTTTTTGCGCTTGTTCCTTCTGCGCCGCCGGAGTTGCAGTAGCAGCCTCGCTTGTTAAACAGGAGGCTCCGAGCAGGGCCGTGAACAACAACGCTGCTCCTATGCGAATTCGATTCATTCGATGGTATATGCCCATTTCACCCTTCAATCGCTTTGCGTACACTGCCCCCCGCGAGGCGCAGACGTTTTGTGGCTTCGCGCTTGCCAATGTTTGCCTTGAGCATGACGAGCGCCAACGGAAGGCTCATGCCTGCTTTTTCCAGAGTCTGCACGGCAACCTCGCGGTCCACTTGTGCAAGCGTTTCCACAATGGCTATGCCGCGCTCCAGCAGCTTTTCATTCTTCAGGTGGAGATTGACCATGAGATTGCTGTAGACGTAGCCTAGCCGCGCCATGGCGCATGTGGTCAGCATGTTGCAGATGAGTTTTTGCGCAGTTCCGGATTTCAGCCTGGAAGATCCGGTGAGAACTTCCGGGCCTACATCGACTTCTATGCTGAGATCAGCAATCTCGCCCAGTTCTGAGTCGCGGTTGCACGCGATGCCGATGGTCGCGGCTCCCTTGCGCGACGCGTATTGGAGCGCGCTGATGGTGTACGGTGTGCGTCCGCTGGCCGCGATGCCGACAATGACATCGCGCTTGCCCGGCTTTCTGGCGGCCATGTCGCGCTCGCCAAGCTCCTGCGAATCCTCGCTCGCCTCTACTGCGCGAACGAGCGCGTCTTCGCCGCCGGCAATCACGAATTGCACAATCTCCGCGCTGATGCCGAAGGTCGGCTGGCACTCTGTCGCGTCCAGCGCGCCGATGCGGCCACTGGTTCCGGTGCCCACGTAGATCAGCCGTCCGCCTTTGCTCAGGGATTTGGCGATTATGTCCACCGCCCTGGCAATCTCCGGCAGGGCTTTCTTGATTGCGCGAGGCACGATTGCATCCTCGCGGTTCATCACCGTCACCATCTCAAGTGAGGTCATCGAATCGAGATTCTCTGAGGCTCGATTGCGCCGCTCCGTTGTCAACTCCTGTAATTGCATCTCACTCCCTTATCTCAACAGGTTCCAGTTTTACCGCCGGCATGGCCAGGCTTGCGCCATAGCCGACGAGAAAAGTAACAAGGCTGCCAATGACTACGTACCACGTGAATGGAATTTCTGTGCCAAGCCATAGGTAGAGGTTCAGAACAAAGCCCACGATCATGCCGGCGATGGCTCCCTGCTCGGAAGCGCGTTTTGTCAGCACGCCTAAAAGAAAAACTCCAAGCAGGGAACCGTATGCGACGGAAGCGATCGAGAGACCCACTTCAATTACTTTGCCGCCGTGACGCGCGGCAATCGCTAACACAAACAGTACGAGCGCCCATGCCATCGTGGTGAAGCGCGAGAGGCGCACGCGTTGTGCTTCGCTCGCCGCGGGGCGGATGCGCGCGTAGAAATCGACGATGGACGTGGAAGAGAGCGCATTCAGCGCCGCACTCAAATTGCTCATTGCTGCGGCGAAGATTGCGGCAATGAGCAGGCCGCTGGCTAAATGCGGCATGTGCCGAACGATGAACGAGGGAAAGATCAGGTCTGTGCGGGCGAAATGCGCCGCCGGAGGATAGAAGCGGTAAAAGACAAACAACATTGCGCCGATGAGCAGAAAGAGAGAGAACTGGCCGAGAATGAGGAAGCCGCTTACGATCAGCGCGGTTTTTGACTGGCTCTCGCTGCGCGCTGCCAGCAGTCGTTGCACGATCAACTGATCGGTTCCGTGGCTTGCCGTGGTGAGGAATGCGCCGCCGATGACGCCCGACCAGATGGTATAGGTCGCGGAGAGATGCCAGGAGAAATCGATCAGCCGGAATTTGCCGGCGTGGCTTGCAACTGTGTCGATTGTTGCCCATCCGCCGGGAACCAGATGCAGGATGGTGAAGAATCCAACGATGGTTCCGGTAACGTAAATTGCAAGCTGTACAACGTCCGTCCAGATGACGGCTGCCATGCCGCCTTCGAAGGTGTAGAGCAGGGTGAGAACCGTAACCACGGCGATGGCGCACAGGTCGCGGTTGAAGTCGCTCATGCCGGTGAGCAGCGGACCCAGCGCCACGCGGACAACAAGCGCTATGGCAAAAACGCGCACGCCTTCTGCCGCGGCCCGCGTGGCCAGGAACATTCCGGCAGTGAGCAGATGAAGGCGCGGCCCGAAGCGGCGGCGGATTAATTGGTAGGCCGTGACCAATTCGCCGCGGAAATATTGCGGGATGAGCACGAAGCTCACGATAACGCGGCCGATCAGATAGCCGAAAATAAGCTGCAGAAAGCGGAAGTCTTTATCGTAGGCCAGCCCGGGAATGCTGATGATGGTCAGAGTGCTGGTTTCCGCCGCAACGATGGAGAGCGAGATGGCCCACCAGGGAATCGTATTGTCGGCGAGGAAGTAGCCCTTCAACGTACGGCTACGATTTCGAAAGCGCAATCCGAAGAGCGTTACGCCGGCCAGGTAGGCAGCGATGACTCCCAGATCCAGCGCATTCAATCCCATTGCAGAGTGTCCTTAAAGCCGGATTCCGCGTTTGTTCATGAGCACGATCCGCGGCGCAGGCTGATTCAATTCTCGTAACAGCTATGCTTAATCTCGATTGTGAGCCGAGAAATGTCGCAAGCGAATAAAATCTGTGCCGGCATTCTCAAAAATCTGGCTGGAGTGTTTTCGATTGAGACGAACACCCCAGCCATCGTCTAGCTGAGTCTAAGTCGCGCAGTGCGTCGCAGAGCTAGAAGCGGTAGTGCATCGATATCTGCATGATGCGCGGCGACGAGTTGGAAGATGAGACTGTACCGAACGTGCCATGTCCGTTTGTCGCGTTGGGGTTATAGTCTCCCAGCCATGAGTCGGGAGCTCCGTAGCTGACGATGTTAAGAGCGTTGAAGGCGTCGCCGCGGAGCTCGAGCGTGTTCCGATCGGTGATGTGGAATATCTTCATCGCCGAGAGGTCAACCTGGCGGTAGCCCGGTGCGCGCTCGGAGCCGTTCATCGTATTACCGAAGTAGTTGTAGGACTCCATGCCGTAAGCGCAGGAGCCGTTGTCCGCGATGTTGCCGTCGCCGTTGCTGTCAAAGGTGGTGCAGGGCAGCGCCGACGGGTCGTCGCCGAACCAGTTGTTGATGTTCTGGTCCTTAATGTGCATCGGGCGGAAGTGCTGCGAGTGCGCGCCCCACGAATTCACGTTGTAGTTTTCGCCCGACTCTATCGTAATCGGGAAGCCGGAGTACATGATCACCGAGCCGGATATCTTCCAGCCGCCGGCCGCTTCATCCAAAGCGCGCGGCATATTCGATCCGAAGCGCTGTCCACGGCCGAAAGGGAGCTGATACGACCAGTAGCCGTTGAAGGCGTTGCGGGTGTCAAAGCCGGACGGACCGTAATCGCCCATGGGATTGGTGCTGTCCTGGAAGAAGGATCCATTCAGGGTCACGTTCGGCGGGCCGTAGAAGCCGGCGTTGTTGCTCATCGACCGCGACCAGGTGTAGTTGAAGCGGTAGCTGAGGCCGTGTGTGGGCAGGTGGATGAGGCTTGCCTGCAGCGCGTTGTAGTTGGAGACCGCGTTGGATGTCGTCTCCTGCAGGTTGCCGTAGTTGCCCGTCAGGCCGCAGGACGGCGACGGGGTGAAGTACGTGCCGGTGCAGTCGTAGTTCCACTGATCGTAGGACTCATTCCCGTTAAGCAGGTAAAGCCACGGGGCGTTGGAACTCCACTGGTTGACCTCGTTGGGTACCATCAGGTGCTTGCCGAGCTGGCCCACATATCCAACCTGCGCCGTCCAGTTCGAGGAGATCATGTACTGCCATGCCAGGTTGAATTGCTCCACCATGGCGGGCTTGATGTGCGGATCCCACAGGTTGAAGTTGGTGTAGTTTTCGAGCGGCGTGCCGGCGGCGCCGGGACCGAAGCTGAAGCCGTTTTCCACCGAGAATCCGGCGGTTCCGTTCGCCGTTCCGGTTGCGGAAAGGCTGGCTGCGGAGAAGCTCGACTGGTAGGGATAGTTCTGCGTCATGCGGCGGTTGGTACCGGTGCCTTCCATGGCGTCTGTAATGCCAAAGCCGCCGCGCAGAACGAAGCGGTTGGAAGTCTTCCAGGCAAAGCCGATGCGGGGCATGACGCCCCCGTAGAACGGGTTAACCAGTGCGCGGCTGTTGCCGTCCTTGCCGGCAAACTCCAGGCCATTGATCGTAATCGCGTTCGGGTTCGATATATTCACGCTGACCTGTTTGTTGTTCACCTCGTAGAGCGGCTGGTCATAGCCGTAGCGAACGCCAAGGTTGATGGTGAGGTTGGGGAAGACGCGCCAGTCATCCTGTGCAAAGAAAGCGTCGCGGTACTGCCGCTGGCCAAAGTATCCTGACACGCCGCCGATGTTGATGCTGTAAGAGTCATCCAGGACGAAATCGGCAAAGGAGTAGCCGTAGGCATACGGCACGTTGGCGTTCTCCGTATACTGGCCGTCATAGCTGAACGAGCCCATGGCGCCTGAGTTGCCGGCGTAGTAATAATTCTGCTGGTAGCGGAGAATCTGCGCGCCGAACTTCAGCGCGTGGTGTCCCTTCTGCCAGGTCAGATTGTCTGCATAGTAAAAGTTGTTCTCGCGGACCTGAGTCACGAGTGCAGTGGTCCCAAGGTTCGACTCGTTGCCTGTGAAGGCCATCTGGCTGAAGCCCGCATAGGGCTGATTCGCCATAGCTACTCCGACGAGGCTATTGCCCTTGTCTCCGAAGACTCCGCTCGGATCGGTCGGTATGCCGCTGTTGATGACGTTGCGCGAAACTCCGGCGCGGAGCTCGTTCACCAGCGCCGGCGTGAAGGTGTGAATGTAGTTCAGCACCAGGCTCTGGAATGGATAGTCGTTCTGTGTGGGGAACTGGACCGGAAGAACTGTTTGCGAGAAGTCATAGGCATCGCCGATCGAGTAGCGTCCGGAGAGCGTGTTCTTCTGGTTGATGACGTAGTCCACCTTTACGTCGCCCTGGTCGTTGACTGTGTAACCCTTTTCCGGTCCCTGATAGTTGAGATAGTCTCCCGCGCCGGGCGCGACCTGGCGGTTGGGTGCAGGGTAGACCGACGAATGCGCGGCCAGGAACTTCGCCACAGGGCTCACTACCGGAATCTGGTCGTTTGCGTAGGGTGTGGCCGTCGAGTAACCGGCGTTGCCCCCGTTCGGATTGTAGAGTTGGATATTGCCGTACTGTGAGGTAAGAAGATCGGAGAAGTCGCCGGTGAGAAATGCGG
>JASHPD010000120.1 GCA_030038315.1 Acidobacteriaceae bacterium | reverse complement strand
GGAAAGACCGATTACCTGCAGGAGATCCTGGCGCCAAAGCCGTTGAGCAACGGCCCGTGAAGCGCTCATTGAGCTTCGCAACGGCCCTGGCGGCCCTGGATGGAGGCTGTGCGGCTACTCCACCGCCGGTTTGGCGCGGTAGCCGTCGCGGGCGATGACGTCGTACTTCATGCGGTGGTGCTTTTCATCCTGAATCTCCAGCGGATGGCCTTCGTCGTCCACCAGCTCGACGCGGATCTTGCGCCAGGTGCCGTCCTGCTTGGCGTTCGTGGGGCGGTAGATAAGCTCGTACTTGGAGCGGATCTGGTTGTTGATGTCGGAGAAGATGTCGGGCAGCTCTCCGGTGAAGCGGGGGAAGTAGCTGGCGCCGCCGGTCATCTTGGCGAAGGTGCGCATCTCGTTGTCGCCCTGCAGGTAGTCCATGTCGCGCATCTGGCGGCCCAGGCCGCCCATGCCTTCGGTCATGGCGCGGACGGCTCCGCCGGTGGAGATGGTGAAGATGGTCACGTTGGGGGTTTCGCGGATTTTCTTCATCACCTGGTCGAGGGTGATGTGGGAGAAAGTGTCCACGCCGGAGGCGATAAGGATGATGTACTTCTGGCCGTCGATGCGGCTGAGGCGGTCCTCGGCTTCGCTGATGGCGTCGAAGAGGTCGCGGTCGGTGAAGCCGGGAACCTGAAGCATGTTGATGGCTTCGAGGAGCTGGCGCTTGTCCTGGGTGAAGTCGGTGATGATCTGGGTGCGCAGGTCAAAGGTCATCAGGGCGACGTAGTCCTGCGGGCGGAGCTGCTGCGCAAAGGCCCAGGCGGAGTTGCGCATGTCGTTGATGAACGGCCAACTGGTGGAGGAGAACTCGCAGAGCATGAGCGCGGTGATGGGCGCTTCGACGCGCTTGAAGCCGATGACCTTCTGCTCCACGCCGTCCTCGTAGACGCGGAAGTTCTCCGGCTTGAGGTTGGGAACGAACTGGTGGGTCTTTTCGAGGATGACGCCTACGTCCACGGTGACTTCGGGAACTTCAATGTGGAGCGAGGGGATGTCCATGCCGGCGGGGTTGACGACCTTGGGCTGCGCGGGCGCGGGCGGCGGCGGCGGGGGCTGGTCGGCTTTTTTGGGCATGGCCATGGGGCCCACGTCGCCGGAGGGTCCGCCGGAGTCGGGCGCAGTTTGATTCTGGTTGGATTGGGTCTGCTGCTGTTGCTGCTGGGAGCTCTGGGGGTCGTATTGGGCGGAGGCGACGAGGGATGCGGCGAGCAGGACGAATGGGACAAGGCCGAATTTGCGCAGATGCGGCATGGAAACCTCTGTGGGGAACAGGATACAGCGGCCAGAGATCAGGAGTCAGGGATCAGAGATCAGGAAAACATCGCCGACGCGTTGTATCCCGTTCTTCGCCCCGCTTGCGTCTGACATGAGTGGGGCGATTTACAGTGATAGACGTGGAAACCTGTGGGAAGGAAACCTTGAGGGAAATTTCAATTCGAGGAATTGCCGGCCTTGCCGTTGCCGCCGGCCTGGTGGCGGCTGGGCCTCTTGCCGCGCAAGCGGATTCCCGGCCGTCCGTGCCGGACAGCGCGGAGACGGCCGTACGGGCGGACCTGATGGGCGGGCCGCCGGCGAGCACGCATGGATTTTTTCCTTTGAGCGAGGTCAAGCCGGGGCTGGAAGCGACGGCGTGGACAGTCTTTGAGGGAACCAGGCCGGAGCCGATGCGGGTGAAGATTCTCGGCGTGCTGCACGGCGGGCGCGGCCCCAGGCACGACATGATCCTAGCGCAGTTGGAAGGCGCGAAGCCGGAGTACACGGGCGTTGTGGCCGGCATGAGCGGCAGCCCGGTGTACGTGGGCGATCGCCTGCTGGGGTCGCTTTCCTACCGCATTGGGCAATTCAGCAAGGACCCGATTGCGGGGATTACGCCGATCGAGCAGATGCTGGAGGTGCGCGACCTGCCGGCGGGCGACCTGCCCGCGGGGCAGGCGGATTTTGCCACGCCGGCGGAGGCAGCCGCGGCGGCCGCGCCCCTGGGCAGCGAGACCAACCTGCAGGCTATGGAGACGCCGCTGGTGATGAGCGGTTTTCGCCCCGAAGCCGTGCGGCTGTGGCAGGAGCGCATGAAGGGCACGGGCCTCGATATGGTTGCGGCGGGCGGTATGGGCGCGGCTGGCTCGGGCCAGGCCGGCTCGGATCAGGCCGGCTCGCCGCTCTCCGACGCGCCGGTGAAGATTGCACCGGGGACGATTGAGCCGGGCTCGGCGGTGAGCGCCGAGCTGGTGCGCGGCGATCTGGAGATTGCGGCCACCTGCACGGTGACTTACGTCGATCCGAAGCAGCTTCTGGCCTGCGGGCACCCGATTTTGCAGGCCGGGCCGGTGAGCCTGCCGATGACGGAGACCGACGTGGTGGCGACGCTGGCTTCTCCGCTGAACTCCTTCAAGATTGTGAATACGGGCGCGGTGATCGGCGCGTTTACCGAGGACCGGGATTCGGCCATCAAGGGCGTGCTGGGCGCGACGGCGCGGATGATTCCGGTTCATGCGGTGATCCACGAGGGAGCGAAGACGCGGACGCTGAATGTGGAGATTCTGGATGTGCCCGCGCTGACCGGCCAGGCGCTTCTGGTTTCGCTTTACAACACGCTGCTGGAGACAAACGAGAGCACGGCCGAGACTTCGTACCACATCACGGGAACGATTGCGATGGATGGCAGCGGCGGTGCGCCGCAGATTGCCCCCATCGACACGTGGGCCAGCGGCGGCGACACCCAGCCGGCGCAGATCATGGCCGCGCTCGAAGTGGCGCAGGAGTTCAACAATTTTTATACGAACGGCACGCGGGTGGGCGCGGTGCGGCGCGTGGATCTCGATGTCGAAGAGATTCCGCGGCGTGTCTCGGTGGAGCTGGAGTCGGCGCGGATTGTTTCGAGCAACATTGTGCACGCCGGCGACGAAGTGACGATTGAGGCGACGCTGCGGCCGTATCAGCAGGCGGGGCGGAATGTGCGCATCGCGGTGCGGATGCCGGATCGCCTGCAGCCGGGGCCGGTGCGGCTGCTGGTGAGCGACGCAACCACCCTGGACCGGACGCTGGAGCAGCCGAAGCTGACGCCGAAGCAGGCGACCCTGGAGGCTGAGGTGGCCGCGGCGCGGGCGCAGCACGCGGCCGACCGCATCTACGTGAGCCTGCTCGCGCCGGAGACGCAGGCCGACCTGAACGGCCGGACGCTGGTGAGCCTGCCGATCTCGATGGCCAATGCGCTGGAGACGCTGCGCGACGGGCAGGAGGCTACGCTGCATGGCGAGACGGCAGTGCTGGCGGCCGATGCGCCGGCGGGCGGAGTGCTGAGCGGGTACCAGGTGCTGACGGTGCAGATTGAGCCGGGCGGCGGGGTAAACTAAGAGAGCCAAGCGGAAAATCGATCCGCAATCGGAGTTCATCCGAAACGATACGCAGGGGTTTTCTTTTCCGAATTCCATCCCCCCACTCTTCTTGCGAGGAAATGCACGGTATGGCCCAGATTCAAGGACTGGCGGCGCACGCGGCAGGCGCGGAACTTCTGAAATTTCACTATGAGCCGGGCGAGCTCGCGCCCCAGGATGTGGAGATCGCCATTACGCATTGCGGCATCTGCCACAGCGACCTGCACCTGATTGCGAATGACTGGGGAGTAAGCCAGTTTCCGTTCATCCCAGGACATGAGATTGTAGGCGCCGTCTCCGCCGCCGGCTCGCTGGTGAAGGGACTCGGCGTGGGCGACCGCGTGGGCCTGGGCTGGCAGTCCAACTCCTGCGGCGTCTGCGAGTGGTGTATGCAGGGCCGGGAAAATCTCTGCGCGCAGATCGAAGCCACCTGCGTGGGCCGGCATGGCGGTTACGCGGACCGCGTGCGCGCCAACGCGCGCTTTGTGGTGCCCATTCCCGAGGCTCTGGAGAGCGAGAATGCCGCGCCGCTGCTCTGCGCGGGGATTACGGTTTACAGCCCGCTGCGCGACTACGGCGTGAGCGCGGCCTCGCGCGTGGGCGTCATCGGCATCGGCGGGCTGGGGCATATCGCCATCCAGTTTGCGCGGGCCTTCGGCGCGGAGGTCACGGCGTTTTCCACCTCGGCGGAAAAAGAAGAAGAGGCGCGCAAGCTCGGCGCGAGCCACTTTGTCAACACGCGCGAGACGCGCGCGCTCAAGGACGTGGCCGGACAATTCGACCTGATTATCAGCACGGCCAATGCGGACCAGGACTGGAGCGTCTACGTGCAGGCGCTCAGGCCGACGGGAACGCTGGTCTTTGTGGGCGTGCTGCCCAAGCCGGTTTCGCTCGGCGTCTTTCCGCTCATCAGCGGGCAAAGGGCCGTGGCCGGCAGCCCGATCGGAAGCCCGGCGCGCATCCGCGAGATGCTGGATGTGGCCGCGCGGCACGGCGTGAAGGCGCAGACGGAGGCCGTCCCGATGGCCAAAGCGAATGAGGCTATCGAAAAAGTAAAGAAGAACAAGGTGCGGTACCGCGCGGTGCTCGCGAACTAGAAGCGGATCTGGCGGGGTTCGCAAAAACCGTCTCATCGAAATCACTATGGCGCAAGTGCGAATCGACAAGTGGCTCTGGGCGGCGCGGTTCTTCAAGACCCGCGCACTGGCCTCGAAGGCCTGTGACCTGGGCCGCGTGCGGATCAACCACATCGAAGCAAAACCGGCGCGCGATGTCCGCATGGGCGATACGCTCTGGGTGCGCACCGAAGGCGGTGAGTTTGAGGTTGAAGTGCTGGCGCTAAGCGACGTGCGCGGGCCGGCTTCCGTGGCGCAGGGTCTTTACCGCGAGACCGATGCGAGCAGGGAGCGCCGCGCGCAGGAGGCTGAGGCGCGCAAGGCGATGCAGGCCATGATGCCGATGCCGGAGCGGCGGCCTTCCAAGCGCGACCGGCGCTTGATTCACCGCTTTCGCGGCGAGTCTTAGGACAATTTGCGGGACGGTTTGCGCCTGCGGACCTTTTGCTTGACAGCGACCCGGTCCAGCAATCCTTCGAGAAACGTTTGCGCGTGCTTCAATGCCTCCCGCCTGCGCTCGACGCGGGTGATCGCCAGCGCGCCTTCAAGCGCGGCAATGAGAACGGTAGCGAGGCCTTCCGCGTCCGTGGCGGGCTGAATCACGCCTTTTTCGATTCCCTGCTCGATGACGCGGCGGATGCGGCGCCTCCATGCCGCGAAGGCGCGCGCGGCGAGCTTGCGCAGCGCAGGATTGCCGTCGTCGCAGTCGATGGCGGTGTTGAGGATCGGGCAGCCGCCGGGGATGGGCGAAGGAACTTCAATGAAGCGGAGGATCATGCGGCGCAGGCGGGTGAGCGCGTCGCCTTCTTCCGCGCCGCCGATGCCGCGCACCTCAAGGGCGCGGCGCGTGGAGTAGCGAAAGACCTCTTCGGCAAGCTCTTCCTTGCTGGCGAAGTGACGATAAACGCCGCCTTTCTCAAGGCCTGTGGCCTCCATGATCTCGGCGAGCGAGCAGGCGGTGTAGCCGCGCCGGTTGAAGATCGGAGCGGCCAGCTCGATGATCGTCTGCCTGGTTTGTTCGCCTTTGCGCAAAGTCTCGCTCATGCCGTCAATGCGGAAATTTTCCTTACTTCCGTCCGCGAAGCAGTATAACCGCATAACCGCACGGAAAAATTTCGCACCCGGAAAGCTCTCCGCTGAATCAGATGATAAAAGAGACCGATCGGTCTCTTTTTCTATCTTCTTTGCGAGGTTCCATCCATGGCGACTGCCGTTGCCCCTGCAAAACCCGCGCTGCCCGCTGTGCGCAGGACGGCAAGAAGGCCGATCAATCCGTGGGTGATAGCGATTACCGTGACGATCGCCACCTTCATGGAGCTGCTCGACACTTCGATCGCCAATGTCTCGCTGCCCTACATTGCCGGCGGCCTGGGACGGTCGTTCGATGAGGTGACATGGATTTTAACCACGTATCTCGTGGCAAACGCCGTCGTGCTGCCGATGTCGGCGTGGCTCTCGCGTGTCTTCGGGCGCAAGAACTATTACATGGCGTGCGTGGCGCTGTTCACCATCATGTCGTTTTTATGCGGCATGGCTCCTAGCCTGGGCGTGATGCTGATGGCGCGCGTGCTGCAGGGCATCGGCGGCGGCGGGCTGGCCCCGGTGGAGCAGGCGATCCTGGTGGATACCTTCCCCGCTTCGAAGCGCGCTTCGGCCTTTGCGCTCTATACCGTGGCGATTGTGACTGCGCCGGCGATTGGGCCGGTGCTGGGCGGGTGGATTACGGACAACTTTAACTGGCGCTGGGTCTTTCTCATCAACATTCCGATTGGAATCGTTTCGCTGCTGTTGACGAGCCGCGTGGTGCACGATCCGCCGGAGTTTGAAGCAGAACGTGCGGCGGCGCGCGGGCTTGATGGCAAGCTGCACATCGATGGAATCGGCATTGCGCTGATCGGGCTCGGGTCGGCGGCGCTCGAAGTGCTGCTGGACCGCGGGCAGATTGACGACTGGTTCGGGTCGCGCTTCATCTGCTGGGCCTTTGCGATTGCGATGATCTGTTTGACGACGGCGGTCTTCTGGGAGCTGCGGCAGAAAGACCCGATCATTGACCTCCGGATGCTGAAGACGCGCAACTTCGCGCTGGCCAATCTTTTTTACTTCCTCTTTGGCGTGGGGCTGTTCGCTTCGACAACGATGCTGCCGCAGTTGCTGCAATCGCTGTATGGGTATCGCGCGATTGATTCGGGGCTGGTGCTGGGGCCGGGCGCGCTGGTGATTACGATGCTGGCTCCAGTGGGCGCGCAACTGGTGCAGCGCGGCGTGGTGCATCCGCGCACCCTGCTCTTCTGCTCCGTGGCAGTGGTGGGGATTTCCTTCTTCCATTACAGCCACTTCACGCTCGACACGGATTATGCGCATTATGCGTGGGCGCGCGCGCTGCAGGGGCTTGGATATGCGTTCTTTTTTGTGCCGCTGACGGTGATTGCCTATTCGCATCTGAGGCCGGACCAGAACAATCGCGCTTCTTCGCTGACGAATTTCTTCCGCAACTGGGGCGGGAGCTTTGGCGTGGCCTTTGTGACGACGATGAGCGAGCGCAGGCAGGATTTGCACCAGGTGCGGACGGGCAGCGATATTGCGGCTTCTTCGCCGTGGCTGCAGAATACGGTGCGGGAGATGGCGGCATATCTGCAGACGCATGGGTTTTCTCACGCGGATGCGGTGAATGCGGCCTATGGGCGGTGCTACGCGATGCTGGGCGCGCAGACGCAGATGCTGGCGTTCATGGATTGCTTTCACGTGCTGGGCGTAATTACGCTCTGCGCGGCTCCGCTGGTGCTGATGACGAAGTATTTCAAGGCGGGCGGGAAGGCTCCGGCGGGACATTGAACAGCAGGGGTTAGGGAACAGGGATTAGGGGTTTATAGATAAACGGCAAAAACTATACAAAAACTATAAAAGGCAAAAGCTGTAAATATCCCACCCTTCGCAAAGAACGCGAAGGATGGGGCACCCCATGCTTGCCGAATTGCATCCGAAGCCTGTTCCCTGTTCCCTGTTCCCTGTTCCCTGTTCCCTGTTCCCTGTTCCCTGTTCCCTGTTCCCTGTTCCCTGTTCCCTGTTCCCTCGTCTCTAGTCCCTGCCTCCCCGCCTCTAGTAGACTCAACGGCAGCATGATGCCTGATTTTCGCCGGATTCTTCGCTCCCGAGTTTTTCTCTTCCATGCAACGATCTCTGCCGCGCTGATGGCCGGCGCGGCTGGCGCGCCTTTGGCAGCGCAGGGGACACATTTGTGGACACAGTCGAGCGCGGATGATTTTGAAAAAGGCACACCGGTGGGCGTCTCGATCGGGAGCGACGGGACGCTGCGCGAGGCCCCTGGCGTAAAGGAGCTTGTAACGACGCCTTCCACCTTTGTGTGGTCGGTGGCGACGGCGAAAAACGGCACAATCTTTGCGGGGACGGGCTCGCCGGCCGCGGTGCTGCGGCTGAGCAGCGATGGAAAGCCGTTTACGCTCCTTGAAGCGAGCGGCCTTGCCGTGCAGGTGGTGCGCATCGGGCCGGATGGCGCACTCTATGCGGCGACGATGCCGGATGGGAAGGTTTACAAGCTGAATCCCGGCGCGACGGCGAAGCAGGATGACGGCTCGGCGACGGTAGTCTTCGATCTTGGCAAAGCGGAAGAGGCTGCCGGGTGGAAGACCGGCGAGAATGCCCGCTACATCTGGGACATGACTTTTGACGCGCAGGGACGGCTCTATATTGCCACCGGCGGACCGGGTGCGGTGTGGCGCGTGGACGCAACGAAACCGGGCACGGCTGCGCATCTGTTTTTCAAGAGCGATGAGGCGCACATCCGCTCGCTGGCGTGGGATGCAAAAGGAAACCTGATTGCCGGCTCGGATGGCTCGGGGCTGGTGTATCGCATCAATCCCGCGGGCAAGGGGTATGTGCTGTTTGAAGCGCCGCGGCGTGAGATTACTTCCGTTGCCGTGGGCGCGGATGGAACGATCTATGCGGCAAGCGTGGGCGACAAGAGCCACAACCCGCTCCCAGCCCTGCCGGTGCAGGGAACGGGATCGATCACGATTACCGTGGTGCAGCCGGGAAGCGTGCAGGCGGCGAATGCGAGCGCTTCCGCGCCGGAAGGCTCCGAGATTTATGCGCTGCGGGCGGACCAGGCGCCGCAGAAGATCTGGGCCGGCAAAGACGAAGTGGTGTATGCGCTGCTCGCGCAGCAGGATGGAGTGCTGGCGCTGAGCGGGAATCGCGGACGGGTCTTCAGGATTCGCACGGATGGGAGCTTTGCGGACATCGCGCATCTGGACGCGCAGCAGGGGTTGGCACTGGCCGCGGAAAGCAACGGCGTGTTGATTGGGACCGGCAACACGGGCAAGGTGGTGGAGCTGACCGGCACGGCGCAGCATGAGTATGCGAGCGATGTGCTGGACGCGGGCGCGATGGCGCGCTTTGGGCGCGTGGAGATCGATCCGGGCTCATCGAGCTACACGATTTATACGCGCACGGGAAATGTGGAGCAGCCGGTGCGGGGATGGTCCGATTGGGCTCCGCTTGCGGATGGCAAGGTGGCTTCGCCGGCGGGACGGTATTTGCAGTGGAAGGCTGTGCTGGCGAGCGGGGGCGTGCTGGGATCGGTGGGCGTGAATTATCTGCCGGTCAATTCCGCGCCGGTGGTGGATGACCTGGTGGTGGTTCCCGGAGCGCGATGGACGCCGCCGAGCCAGCCGTCTGGCCAGCAGACGGTGAATATCAACTTTGACTCCGCCAATGACGGCTCAACGGTGAGCGATGACGGCTCATCGAGCGGGCCTCTGAGCGCGATGAAGGATCGCACGGCGATTACGGCGCGGTGGGCGGCGCATGATGACGACGGTGACAGCCTGGTTTACTCGCTCTACCTGCGCGGCGACGGCGAGCACGTGTGGCGGCTGCTCAAGAGCGGAATTACGGAGAAGGCTTACAGCTTTGACCAGACGGCGCTGCCCGACGGCGGCTATGAGCTGAAGGTTGTCGCTTCGGATGCGCCTTCGCACACGCCGGGCGATGCGCTGACGGGAGAAAAAATCAGCGCGCGGTTTGTGGTGGACACTACGCCGCCGGTGGTTTCGGGGCTGACGGTCGATACGGCGCAGGGAGTGAGCTTCCGGTTTGATGCCGAGGATGCGATCTCGCCGATTGCGAAGGCGGAGTATTCGCTCGATGCGGGGCCGTGGCAGTATATCGAGCCGGTGGGCGCGATTTCAGACTCGAAGAAAGAGCACTACGAGGTGAAGATCCCGGCGGCGCTGAAGGCGGGCGAGCATCTGCTGACGGTGCGGGCTTACGACCGGTATGACAACGTGGGCCTGGCGAAGACGGTCTTTACGGCGAAGTAGGAACCATACACCTCAGGGGCTGAAGCCCCGAAAGATATATGGCTTTCATTGCCGGGGATAAATCCCCGGCCTACCAGCCGCGGCCTGACACAGAGCCGGCTCCGATGAAAGTAGTGCAGGATTTCTGATGCGCTTTGAACTCTTTATTGCGGCGCGGTACCTGAAGGCCAAGCGGCGGCAAGCCGTGGTGGGCGTGGTGACGGCCATCTCGGTAGCAGGAGTGGCGGCAGGCGTGGCGGCGCTGATTATCGCGCTGGCTGTGACGAATGGGATGCGGCGCGATTTGCAGGACCGGCTCGTCGATTCGAGCGCGCATGTGCAGCTAATGGGCGTGGAAGGCGATGGCATTCGCGACTGGAAGCCGCTGCTGGCGCGGCTGCGCAAGCTGCCGCATATCATCGGCGCGGCCGGGGAGCTGAATGAGCAGGTGATGGTGGCGCATGGCGCGCGCGCGGGGTTTGCGCTTGTCGTGGGCATTGTGCCCAAGGATGAGCAGACAGTGAGCACGCTGCTCAAGGATGCGACGCCGGGATCGGTGCGGGCCCTGGAGCCAGCTTCGGAGATCGACCCTGTGCCGCCGATTGTGCTGGGCAAAGACCTGGCCGATTCGATCGGCGCAACAATAGGCGACTCCGTGATGCTGGTGAGCCCGCAGGGCGAGCTGACGCCGATGGGGATTGTGCCGAAGTCCGTGCCCTTCCGGCTGGTGGGAACGTACCACACGGGCTTTTACCAGTACGACTCGGCGTGGGGGTACATGCGGCTGGCCGATGCGCAGCGGCTTTACGACGAGCCCGACCTGCTGTCCGCGATGAGCTTCAAGATCGACGACCGCGATCTTGCGCCGGAGGTGGGACGCGAGATTGAGCAGGCGGCGGGCAAAGGCTTTATGACGACGAACTGGATGGAGCAGAACCGCGAGCTCTTCCGCGCGCTCAAGCTGGAGCAATATGTCACGTTCATCGTGATTGCGCTCATCGTAATTGTCGCCGCGCTGAACATCCTGATCGCGCTCACCATGATGGTGATGGAGAAGACACGCGACATTGCGGTGCTGATGAGCTTTGGCGTGGCGCCGGAGCAGGTGCGCAGGATTTTTCTCTTGCAGGGGCTGCTGATTTCGGTGGTGGGCACGGCGCTGGGGCTTGTGCTGGGCTATGCGGCTTCGTGGCTGGGAGCGCGTTATCCGATTCACCTTTCGGCGGACGTGTACACGATCGACCGGCTGCCCTTTGCGCCGCGGCTCATCGACGGCGTGATAGTAGCGGCGGTGGCGATTGGGATTTCTCTGCTGGCCACGCTGTACCCCGCGCGGGCGGCGGCGAAGATTCTGCCGGCCGAAGCGCTGCGGTATGAATAACCATTACTGCGGCGTGATGATGCCGCCGAGGGCATGGCGGCGCGGGAGCGCGATGCCGCGGTGATCGACTTCGGGCCTGGCGGCCGCGGTTGGGTGCAGTGCGGGGTTCGATGCGCGCTCGATGAGCGCTCCTCCGCAGGCCGGGCACCAGTCGGCTTCCGTCTCTTGAGCCAGCACGGCGTGGCATTGGATGCAGATTCTTTCCATAACTCTCCGCTCACTGCTTCTTTGGGGATGAACCGGAATTGTCGAGTGCCGGCGCGGAGTTTGCACTGACGGTTTCGGGCTCATCGGAAGCGCTTTCCTGCGATTCTGATTCGGATTCCGATGCCGGTTC
The DNA here is from genome assembly GCA_030038315.1 of Acidobacteriaceae bacterium. Taxonomy (GTDB): domain Bacteria; phylum Acidobacteriota; class Terriglobia; order Terriglobales; family Acidobacteriaceae; genus Telmatobacter. The sequence goes on along the minus strand of JASHPD010000120.1, from coordinate 8,087 downwards.
GGCGGCAATTTCCTGCTCCGGCTCAGGTTTTGATGAGGTTTCTGATTCGTCTGCCGGCTCTTTTGCGATGAGCCTGTCGATGCGATAGCCCGCGGCTTCGAGCGCGGCCAGCACGGCTTCAATTTTTTCGGCAGCCTGTGAAACTTCAGCCGCCTTCAGTTTTTTCCCGGCAGTTTCTGCGAGCAGCGCGGGAAGCTCGAGGAACCACAGCAGCTCTTCGCACGATTCGCGGACGATGTACTCATGGCCTTGCCAGGAATGGACGCCGGTGAGCCAGCGAACGTCCGGGTCCTGCCAAAGATCAGGCGGCAGGATGGTTTCTGCGCTGCCTGCTTCCGCGTGAGCTTGCGTAAGCAGCAGGACTTTGATGCGCGCGGCGGCTCGCCATGCGTCGTCCCCTGCGATGCCGAGAGATTGAAAGGCTTTGGCCAGCGGCTCGCGCAGCCGCAGGCGGTCAAAGAGATGGAGCGCAGTCTGCGCGGCGTCTTCGCTGTCGATGACTTCGGCCGCGGCTTCGAGCAGGAACCATGCGAGGACCGGGCCCCATAGAGCCTGTGCCGATTTTTTAACCGGAAGAATGCGCTTTGCGCTTGCGGACCATGGCTCGTTGAGCGCGGGAATCTTCAGCGCGGCGCGGAGGGTCGCGTGCAGGAATGCGGGCTGCAGAACGAAGGATGAAATGAATGCCTCGGCTTCGCGGAGGAATGCCTCGCAGCGATCCCATGCCTGATTGAAGAGGATTTGCTCTTCCCCGCCCGGGTCCGGTTCAGTCAGCGCGCGGATAAATTCCGGATCGAGCGCACCGGCAAGCGCGGCGTGGACGAGACGCAGCTCGAGATTGGCGAGCGCGTCTTCGAGATGTGGAACGCCGCTGCCGTTGAGCTGGTCGCAGAGCTTGTCCCAGGGGCGTTCTTCCGTGGCGTGAAAAATGCGCCAGTGAAGCAGGACGCGCGACTCGTAGGCGCGCAGTTCGAGCGCAAGGCCGTGCATGGCTACCTCACTCGCGCGGACAAGATAGCTGAGACCGGTGAGGGAGTCCGTATACGCAAGGATGGCGCTGGGAGCCGTGGCGGCAATGGTGAGGCCGAGGCCGTCCCAGAGCGAGCGCTGCGCGAGCCTGCCGGCTGCTTTGTCCGCGTAGAGAACGGAGTGGCGCAGTGTGCCGCGCGTGCTTGCGTAGACGTTGTTGTAGATGACAAGCGCGCTTTCCGAGCCGGCGCGATTCGAATACGCAAAGACGTTTTCATCGACCGTACCGTTGGTCCGTGCAAAATCGTAGAGCAGGAAATTTATGCTTTCGGCGAAGAGCCAGCGCCTTTTGAGCAGCGGCGCGATCTCGCGCTGGTGGCGGGCGATGAGCGCTGGATCGGGCGATTCGTCGTGGCGCGGACGGCGGTATTCCATGCCGTATTTTTCGGTGAAGCCTTCGATCTGGCCGTGGCCGAACATGGGCAGGCCGGGCAGCGTGGCCATCATGACCGCAACGCCAAAGCACTTGTCGCCGGCGCCGAACTGGTCGATCGTGGTGCGCTCATCGGGATTCGACATGAAGTTGACGTAGCGCTTGAGAATGTCGGGATCGAACTCGATGGTGTTCTTGAGAACGCTGCGGTAGTTGGCGTTGTCCTCGTCGCGCAGCATCACCATGAAGGCCGAATTGTAGACGCGGTGCATACCGAGCGTGCGGACGAAGTAACCTTCCATGAGCCAGAAGGCTTCGGCGAGCAGCAGCGTGCCGGGGACTTCGGCGGTGACGCGATCGACGACCTCGCGCCAGAACTCGTGCGGCATCTGCCGGTCGAATTCAGCCTGCGTCATGCCGTATTCGGCGCGCGAGGGGATGGCTCCGCTTGCGCCCGCGGCGGGAAACCATAAACGATGAAAGTGGCGCTTGGCCAGCGTCATGGCCGCATCGAAGCGAATGACGGGAAACAATCGCGCTACGTGCAGAATCGTCTGGATGACGTGCTCGCGGACGGCGGGGCTCATGTAGTCGAGCTGCGCGGTGTCGTTCCACGGAAAGCTGGTGCCGTCGTTGCCGTGGTAGATGTAGCGCATTTCGCCGCTCGCGTTGTCGCGGCGGCGGAAGACTACGGCGGCGTCGGATTGCGTGTAGTAGCGGTCGTCGATTTTGATCTCCACGCGCGAGTCGGCGGAAAGATCGGGGCCGTTGAAGCTGTATGCGGGATAGGGCGAGTCCGCGCGAGAGAGAAACCACTCGGGATGTTCGACGATCCACGGCGAATCAATGCCCATGTGATTCGGCACCATGTCGCTGGCCAGGCGGATGCCGCGATGGAAGGCGCGGTCGCGCAGGCGCGTGTAGGCTGCATCGCCGCCAAGATCGCCGGCGATGCTGTAATCAAAGAGAGAATAAGCGCTGGCCACGGCATCCGTGTTTCCGCAGAGCAGCTTGATGGTGCGCGAGGCGCGGCTGCGCTCCCAGACGCCGATGAGCCAGAGCGTGTTGATGCCGCGCTCGGCGAGCGTGGCGAGCTCTTCATCGGGAATTTCGTCGAGGCGGGCGATTTCCCTGCCGTGCTGCCTGCTGAGCTGCGCAAGCCAGACGTAGGTGCTCTTGGCGATCATCACCGTCTCGGGCATCCATGCGGTATCCGGCGAAAATTTTTCGTACTCATGGATGGGATCGCCGAAGGTGGGGACTTCGGCGCGGCTCTCGATGGCCGGCCATTGCTGCGTTCCCGCCTGCCGGCGCTCGCGCGCGGCCTGTTCGGCGGCGGCGCGTGCCTGCACAGCCGGCGGATTGAACTGCATCCAGATGGCTAGCTCTTCTTCGTGGAGGATTTCGCCGGCGGTGAGCAGGTAACGGTCGAGCGCGTCGCCGAGCAAGGGCTTCCAGAGCTGGCGCAGGTGTTCGAGCTGGCCGCGGAGCGATGTGGGCGCGGCCTGCGCGGGCGCCGTGAGCAGCGCGAGAAGATTGAGCGGCGCGGCGCCTTCGATGGGAATGAGCGGCCGCGTGGCGAAATACGCTGGAAGCCGCTCGGCGACTTCGCGGTAAACAGTGCTCTGCGCGAGCGGCGCGTCGTTGAAGAGCTCGTTGAACGGCTGAAATGCGGGATTGCGGTTGGCCATCCAGAGCAGGAGCAGCTCTTCGAGAGCGACTTCGCGGTGCGGGCGGCCTTGCGTGGAAGCCGCAAGCCATTGCCGCGGAGTCTGCTCGCCGCGCAACACAGCCGCGCCGGGGAAGGTTTCAACAAACGTGAGCAGCAGCTTGTCGATTTCGCCCTGGCCGACCTGCGCGCCGAACCATTGCAACGCGTTGGTGAGAACAACCGGATCGAAGTGCTCGCGGTAGCGGGCGATGAGCGCGTGGCCGGCCTCGTCGATGAGGCCCATAGCGTAAAGCTGGCCGGCGTGGACCGCGCGCTCGGGGTGGTGTTCGGCGTCGCGGACGAGATTGATGCGATGGACAAAGGCGCGGCAGGCGGCGAAGCTCGCAAAGACGACATTGCCGTTGAAAGCAAAGAGCGTCTGATCGAACTGGTAACGCTCACGCGCGGCGCGCGCGATGTGAAATTCCATCATGGAGGGTCTTGCTCCTGCTTCGGCTTCCGCCCAGTCCGCTTCCGCCTGGTCCGTTTCCGCCATTTCCGCGCTGCCTGTCCGCGCAAGAGCGGACAATGGGTACAGTATCATTCCGGGAGCGTGGAGCGCTTGCGCCGCGCCGGCGGCATTGCCACGGCGGTTCTGACCCGGTAAACTAAACGAGTCCCATCGATCCGGAGAGGTGGCAGAGTGGTTGAATGCACCCGCCTCGAAAGCGGACGTAGCTGAAAGGCTACCGGGAGTTCGAATCTCCCCCTCTCCGCCAGCCTGTGAAAGCCAGAGCGTGAGGCCATTGGCTACCACTTTGGCTACCGTTTTTGAGCTTTCCGCAAAGATTTCGCCTGCGCAGATATTTCTTCGACTGTTGATGGCAAGCGCAAGTGGATTTCCATCGGGAATGATCCGGCGGCTGCGGTTGCGCCTTCTGGCTGTCCTTCCGCAAGGGCCTCAGCGGCAGTCCACCTGGATGACATACGATGCGCGCGGGGAAGGTGTGCCGGCCCAGGTGATGACGCCGGTGTTGGTTGCCGTCTCCGCGCCGCTGTTGAGATAGGAATGCTGTCCGCTGCCGCCAACCTGCTGCGCTTCGCAGAGCGGCGTTGCGGGCAGCGGACCGGGCAGTGTGGCAGCAAAGGTGGGATTGGCGGAAGGCGACGCGCCGGCGACGATCGTGAAACGGAAACGCTGCTCGTAGCCGCTGACGGAGCTGACCGCCGCGCCCGCGCCCCAGCCGGAGAGCGCAATGTTGCGCGCCAACTGCTGCGGGCCCGCGCTGGACAGGATGGACCGCGCAACCACGGACTGATAGCTGACGGTCGGCTGGGTCGGGGAAGTGTTCGGATAGACATCGATCGACCCGGTAAACTGCAGCGGAATGCCTCCGGCGACATACATGACAAGCTGGCCGGGATGCGCGTATGCGGGATTCGTATTCTCGACAACGGTGACCACAACGTTCCCGCCCAGATGGATTACGTTGTCCGTCGGGCTGAGCTCGAACGCTTCGGGAACCGTTGTGAGCATGACGCCGTTGCCTACGGTCCATTGGCCGCGGAAGACAGCTCTCCAGTGCGCGCCGGGATGAAGCGCCTTGGGCATGAGCGCGAAGACACGGCATGGGCGGAAAGCGTAATTTGCGCAGGTAGCCTGCATCTCCCAGTCGCCGTAGATTTCCGTATAAGTATCGGCGTCGAAATTGTTCCTGGCGCGCACGGAGTTCCAGCCGGCGGCGGTGTTGACGGTGTTGCTGTCCGTGACGTTCTGGATGTCTTCGACCCGGGACGAGTCGAAGACAAGGTTGTGGGCGACAGGAAGAGAACCGCTGACGATATGGACCTGTCCGGCAGGCCGGCCGCCGCTGGCGGGCTTGATCGTCAACGGCGTTCCGATAGCGCTTGAATTGCTAAACAACTCTCCGCCTGCTTCCACCGTAACGGCAGGGCCGATTCCTACGTTGTAAAAATGCGCCTCTCCGTATATATCGACAAGTCCCTGCTCACCCTGGTTGTGGATGTACTCGAAGAGGCTGTTCTGCGCAGCCAGGTGGCCGCCATGCACGATCACAGCGTTTGTGCCGTTCCCGCTTGCCTGAAGGCTGACCAGGTTCATGCCGCCCCATCCCTGATAAATGCCGATTCCGACGTTTTCCGACGAGATACAGGAGACACAAGTGTTCGGGCCGGCGCCGTCTCTGGAGCCCGAGGTGCGAATTCCATTGATCTGGGGAATAATCTGCTGCGGCTGCAGGATGACGGCAACGTCCCGCCCGGACCAGCTTACCGACCCGACAAGCATGTAAGCATAATCCGTGGACTCGACAGCCGCGATATTCGAGCGCGTGCCGCTTGCCTGGTCCAGCACTACCTCCTGCACATTATTGTTGCCGTGGATGACGAGGTTCTCGACATCGCCGGCGGATTGCAGGAACAGCGCATAGCGAAGCGATTCCATTTTGCCGTCTACAAACCCGGTCCAGGCAGATGGCGGAGTTCCGCTCGGGCCGCCGCCCATGTACCAGAGAACGACGCATCCGCCGGTGGAGGCGCCCATGATAACGCGCGGATTCACGCCGGGCTTTAATCCCACCGTAAGGCTTTTCGAAAAGCCGTAAACGCCGCAGGGGAAGAACACCTGTTGCGTTTTTCCACCGTTGAGAACCGCATTGAGCGCGGCCCAGTCGTCGGTTGCATAGACGCCGAGATAAGCGCCGGAGGCAATCACGCCGGAGTACGGCCACGCATCGGCCAGGGTGATGCTGGTGGCGCTTGCGACAGCGGTAATGGTGGTGCAGAGTTCCTGCGGCGCGCCGGGATTCTGCCTGCTCCATTGCGGCCCCACGCAAAGCAGCTTGCCGGCATCGGAAGGCTGGAACCGGCAGTTGCTTCCCGCGCCGCAGGACAGAACATTCGACCCTTGCCGCAAGGGGGCATTCGCTGCCGGAATGCTGAACATCGCTCCGTCACCCCTGGCATTCACGGCGCTGGCTGCGGAAGGCAGCGATTTGACGTTGAGGACGGAATTGACGCTGCCTTCGATGGTGGGCGCACTGATACGGGTCTTGGAAGTCATGGCTCCCTGCAGCGATATGCCGCCGGATGAATCGATTTGCGAGCCGGGAATGCCGGCCAGCGCGTGCGGCGCAGCCTGCGCGGGGGCCTGCGCAAATGCGGCCGGATTCGGGAGTAGAAGAAACGCGCTGAAAGCAGAGAGTGCGGCAAGGAGAAAACGAGGATTTTTCATCGGTATGCGCCTGTGCTCAAGGGATTGCCCCCTGCGCTGTGGCAGCGGGCATGAGTTGCGAATCGACTGCGGAGATTGTATATGCGGCATGGATCGGCCGCGCCGTTTTTGTCTATCAGTGCGTAAGATGCCCGGGGAGCGGCGAGGGATTTCCGCGCTTCCCGCAGCTCGCGCGCCGGTGCCTCGCACCAAAGCGGCGCGCAAATTTTTGACTGCTCCCGCTATGCGCCAGTAAGCGCCCTGGCGTAGATCTCGGCGTTGTGGCCGTTTTCGTAGTAGTGCTCATGGTGGCCATGATGCTCGTAGCCGCGGCTCTGGTAGAGCGCAATGGCGGCCGCGTTGCTTTCATCCACGTGCAGCCAGATGTAGGTGGCCCGGGCTTCGCGCGCGGACTCTTCGGCGCGGCGCAGAAGCTCGCGGGCGATGCCGCGCCGGCGGAACACGGGATCGACTTCGATGGTCTGGATGTAGGCGACGATGCCGCGCAACATGCGCGTCCACTCGACGATAACGAAACCGGCGAGGCGGCCGTCGATTTCCGCGGTCCACGTGGCGCTGGAGGCGCGCTCGGTGAGCTGCTTCATGTAGCAGCGGTCGAAGCGCAGGGTTGAGTCAAAACACGCTTCCTCGATGGCGTAGAGCTGCTCGAAGTCAGCGGGATGGTAGAGGCGGTATTGCACGGAGGATTCTTTCGCGGCTTTCATCCTGGCTTGTTTGCAGACAAAAAGCCATCCCGCGCCGGGATGGCTTTTCTGCCGGGCAATGCGGGAACTTAAACCTTGGCTTCGAGGCCGGAAATGGCGTTGAAGAAGCGCTGGTCCAGCCTGCGGTTGGTGGAGATGGCGTCCTTGATGGGGATATCGGTGATGTCCGTGCCGCGCAGAACGGCGATGCGGCCCCACTTGCCTTCATGCACCATGTCGATGGCGTGCAGGCCGTAGCGCTGGCCGAGCAGGCGGTCGTAGGCGGTGGGCACGCCGCCGCGCTGCGTGTGTCCGAGGTTTACGCTGCGCGTCTCAAAGCCGGTCTTCTCTTCAATCAACTTGGCCAGCGCTTCCCCGATGCCGGAGAGCTGCGCGTGGCCGAAGGCGTCCACCTTGCCGGAGCCGAGCACCTGGCCGCCTTCGGGCAGATGGCAGCCTTCCGCAACCACGACGACGCCGTAGTGCTTGCCGTGATCGTAGTTGTACTTGAGCAGCTTGCAGACGTGATCCAGGTCGATGGGCTTTTCCGGCACGAGAACAACATGCGCGCCGCCGGCAATGCCCGCGGCCATGGCGATCCAGCCGGCGTCGCGGCCCATCACTTCCACAACAACAACGCGGTTGTGCGAGTCGGCAGTGGTGTGGATGCGGTCCACGGCTTCGGTGGCAATCGAAACGGCGGTGTCATAGCCAAAGGTCGCGTCGGTGCCGTTGATGTCGTTGTCGATCGTCTTCGGCACGCCGATGCTGTGCACGCCGTTCTCGCTCAGGAAGAGCGTGACGGACTGCGTGTCGTCGCCGCCGAGCGCGATGAGCGCGTCGATCTTGTGCTGCTTGAGGACTTCCTGAACTTTCTCGATGCCGCCGGGGATTTTCTTGACGTTGGTGCGCGAGGAGTGAAGAATGGTGCCGCCTTTGAGCTGGATGCCGTCGGTATTTTCCAGCGTGAGCGGAATCCATTGATTCTCCAGCACGCCTTTCCATCCATTGAGGAAGCCGATGAATTCGTCGCCGTAGTGGTTGATTCCTTTCTTTACGGCCGCATAGATGACGGCATTCAGGCCGGGGCAGTCGCCG
>JASHPD010000119.1 GCA_030038315.1 Acidobacteriaceae bacterium | reverse complement strand
GCCGGCCGAGGTCTCCGACTTCAACATGCGCCGCGCCCTCAAGCGCGCCATGCAGCCGGTGACCGGCGATGCGGTGACTATTTCGCGCTGGGAGCTGACCCGCGACGCGAGCGGCAATCCGGTGGCGTGGAAGGTCTGGGCGCACCACTAGCCACCCCAGCACGCAAAGATCGCGTGCCGGGGACCCCGGATTTTGCATTGCGGCGGATTTTGCCGCAAAGGCGGAATAAGGATCGCTCCGCTTCAGTTCCGCAAGCGAATTTTTGCGCGCCTTTGATCTTTGCCCGGCGTCCAACTTTAGTAGATGAACATGCACGCACGTTTTCGATCCATTTTTCCTCTTCTGCTTGCCGCATTGCTTGCGGCTCCCTCGATTCTTCATGCCGAAGACCTGAACTCGGTGCTGGCGCGGCTGAACGCGGCGGCGAAGAAGTTTCACACCATGTCGGCCAGCGTTGTCTTCGACACGGAGACCCTCGATCCCGTTCCCGACAGTGATATTCAAAAGGCTACGGCTTATTACGAGCGTACCGGCGGCTCCTTCAAGATGGCTGCGCACATCCACGAGCACAACGGCCGCCCCATAACCTCGGCCTATAACATCTCCGGCGGCACGATCCATTTCTTTGACGGCTCAACGGTTCACGCCTACAACGCTACCAAATGGCAGAGCTACCTGATGCTGGGCTTTGGTGCGAGCGGCACGGAGCTGGCCGACAAGTGGGATATCACGTACGTTGGCTCACAGGTGATCGACGGCGTGAACGTTGCGCAGCTTGAGCTGGTGGCCAAAGACCCGCAGGTGCGGAAGACCATCTCCAAGGTCACGCTGTGGATCGATCCGGACCGCGGCGTGAGCCTGCAGCAGCGCTTCGACGAGGGACCGAGCCTTTACCGCATCTGCAAATATACGAACATCAAGGTCAACGAGTCGCTGCCTTCAAAGGCCTTCGAGCTACAGTAATTACGCCCGGTCGCCGCTGTTGCCGATGTCCATTGAAGGCGAGATCGGATTCTCCTCGTCGATGTAGGCTTCAATGCAGTCGTTCAGCACGCCTTTGGCATCGAGGATGAAATCGACGGCGTCGCGGCCCGCGCCGCAGCCGCCGCGGTTCGGCGTGATGTAATGCGCGACGGCCTTTACCTGCTCGCGCGCATTGGCCACGGCAATGGCAAGGCCGCACCGGCGCATCACGGGGAGATCGATCACATCATCGCCCACATAAGCGATCTCTTCGAGCGTTACGCCTTCCCTGGCCATGATCTCGCGCACGGCCTGCATCTTGAAGGCCTGGCCCATGTAGACGTATTCGAGCTTGAGGTCGCGGGCGCGCGTGGCCACCGTCTCGCTGATGCGCTTGGTGACGATGCCGATCTTGAGGCCGCCGAGCCGCGCCAGCGAGATGCCCGCGCCGTCATGCGCGCTGTAGCCCTTGGCTTCCATCATGGTGGCGGACTGAATGCCGAAGCCCATCTGATCTTTTTTGCCGTCGAGTTCTTTCCCTACCGAAGAATTGCCGCTCCCATTCGGAGCCGGAACCAGCCAGATGGTGCCGTCGGTCAGCACGCCGTCCACGTCGAAGAGAATGATTTTGATGCGCCGCGCGCGCTCGGTTGCGGTTAAAGTCCGCTCGGTTGCCGTCTGTGCCATGTTTTCATTTTATCGGCCCCCGCGCGCGGGTCCGGATACACAGTCCAGGCGACAATCAAAGAACGGTGACTGCCGAGGAAAACAATGCGAATCCGCCCGCACAGGCGCTCGGGCCTGAGAACTACTACCTTGAAAACGGGCTGATGGTCTTTACCGCGGCGTATCACTTCAAGCGCGGTTCCTGCTGCGGCTCCGGCTGCCGGCACTGCCCGTATCGCGGCCCGGAAGAGCCGAAGCTGCCTGCCGGGGAATGACGTTTTTCCTCTGCGCCCCAAGAGAATCCTGCCTGCCCAAGACAAACTTTTTCACAAAGGCCGCATCCATAAGAACTGCGTGCGTGGAAGATGGTACAATTCCGCGCAACCGCCAGCAGCTCTGGCGCGCATCCCCGGCGCGCAAGCGGCATTTCCGTGGAACAGACAATTCGCAGTACGAGAGGAGAACGCGATGCACCCGTTGCACTGGTTGTGGACGATTATCGCTGGACTGATTGCGGGGTGGTTAACCGGCAAAATCATGAAGGGGAGCGGCTACGGTTTCCTCTTCGATATCGTGCTGGGCATTGTTGGCGCGCTTGTCGGCGGCTTCATTGCACACCTTCTTGGCTTTTCCGCGCACGGCGGGCTGATCTACACGATCATTCTCGGCGTCATCGGCGCGATCATCCTCGTCTTTCTCTTCCGGCTCATCACCGGCAAGAAAGGATGAGCGTTTCCCCGCGTTTCTAAGGCATTTTCCTGTTGCTGTAGAGCGAGCCTTGCATCCCACCCCAGCCGCAAAGACAAGAACGCGGCGAGGGTGGGGCACCCAGAACTCTAGACCATCAGGAAAATGCTCTAACCGTTATTGCGCTGCGCCCGCTCCCGTTGCCGCCGGCGACGAGGCGGGTGTTTGCGCAGGTTTCGGCTCGCGCACCAGCACGGCGAAGCGCGGGAACGCGAAGCTGCCGGCTGCGTCATCGACGACGTTCAACTGGCAGATGTACTGGCCCGGCTTGAGGCCATTGAGCGGCACATCGAGCTCGACGGCCACCGCGTCGCGGCCCTCGACGTTGATCTTGGTCGCCTTCACCAGCGGCGTCTCATAGACTTTGGTCGAGCCCTGAATCAGCTCCAGGCTGCTGAGCACGTCGATACCCGGCTTCGCGCCCTTCGCCGCATCTTTCTCATGCGACGGATCGTAAATCTCGTAGAGCAGGTACATGTGCTGGTCCTGGCGGAAGACGTGGCTGATATTCGGCACGTACGCTTCGCCGTCACGCACCAGCGGGTTCTGTGCCTTGCTCGGCTCGCGCGCGGAGGCCAGCACGATCGAGCTCATCTTCAACGGCGCTTTCTTCATATCGGGCAGCGTGATCTTCGCCTCGAACGAGCCCATGCGGCCCGTCTGGTTCTCGCGCACCACGAACTTCATGTCATAGGCGCCCGGCGGCAGGCTGAAGCTGGTGTTGTACTGGATATTTTTCTGGCGAGCGCCCAGCGACTGGTCCAGATCGAGCTTGACGGTCTGGCGCGCGCGGCCGATGGGCAGCTTGTGCTCGTCGAGCACCGCGCCGATGATGTCCAGCGTGGCCTTATCCTTGTCGCCGCCTTTGACGAACGGAATCTGCGAGCCGGGCACGATGAGCGAAACCGGCACATAGTAGCGGTTGTTGTCCATGCGGAAGTACATCGCGTCCATGTAGAGCGCGATGTCGGTCGCGGGCAGGTCGCTCGCTAGCTGCTCCTGCAATTCGCGCTCGCGGTCTTCCTTGCCGGAGTGCCTGAAGTCGGCCGGAGCGTAGTAGCCGGGGCGGTATTCGAGCTTGATGCCGGGCCGGTTCAGCTTGATCGTCAGCCTGCGGTACTTGCCATCGCGCGCGGGATTGTTCGAGTGGAAGCCGATGGCGTAATACTCCGACGAATCGCGCTGCACCTGCGCGAAGGCCGGCGCGAAATCATTGGAATCGAAGAAGGCTTTGCCGCCGGTATCGGTGCTGAGCGTCGCCATGACCTCCTGCGTGGCAAAGTTCGCGTTCATGTTGTTCATCAGCGCGCCGCCGTTGTAAGCGCCCGTACCGCGCAGGCTGCCCGTCGATGCGTCGCCGAGCGGCGTAACCGCCTGCAGGCCGCGCGCGTCCACGCTGTAAATGGCCAAGTTCGCGCGCACCGCCGCGTTGATGGCCGCGCGCAGCGAGGCTTCGTTCTCGATGCCGTCGCGTTGGATGCCGCCTGAAAAATAGAGCAGCGATTTCTTCTCGGTGACGCGCGAAAGCGACTGCGAGATGGAGCGCAGCGCATAGAGCTCGCGGTCGGTGTTGATGTCGTTGTACTCTTCTTCATCCGGCGTGTAGGCGGTGGTGTCTTCCACCTGGTTCGAGGTCGATGTCGCGCCGAGCGCAAAGCCCTGGCCCTCGGTGCCGTTGTACATGCCCACTTCGTTGATGAGCGCCTGCTTGTTGGAGGTGAAGTCCTGATCGACTTTGAGCGTGTCGCCGAGTGAAACCAGCGCGACCAGATCGGCGGGCTGCATCTTGTTCTTCAAAAAATCCTGCGCGGCGCTGACGCAGCGGTCCAGGTCTTCGGGCTGCATGGAGGTCAGGTCGAAGAACATGACGATGAGCCGGTGATTGCGCAGCTCCTCGGGCCTGGCCACAACCACCGCTTTGCTGCCGGCGTTGTTGTTCTCACCCAGCGCCAGCCCGCTTACCGTGGCCTCATTGAGCGGTTTGGCCATATCGACGCTCTGATAATCGAAGGTCGAGATATCCTGCTTCCTGCCGTTCTCGTAAACGGTGAAATCCTTCGCCGTGAGCCCGTGCACAAACTGGCCGGTCTTCGCATCGCGCGCCACAACGTTGGTCAGCACGAGGTCGGCGTTCACTTGCATCACAAAGCCGGGGTTCGTCGCGCTCTGGTCCTGATTCACAGGCGTCGGCTGGTTCTGCGCCGCGCTCTGCGCGCTCGCCGGCGAAACGGGAGGCGTGAGCAGCGCCAGCGCCGCAAGCAGCGCCAGCGATCTGGTTCTGCCTGGCATCTTTAGGCCGCGCAACTTTGTCTCGCTCATCCGGGTGCCGCGCATTCTCGAACTCCTTGCCAAGTCTCTGCTTCCCTTCTCTATTTGCAGGCGCATCAGAATCGGAATCTCGATGTGAACTGGAAGGAGCGCATCGCGTTAACCGAGGTTATCCGGCCAAAGTCCGCCTTGTCGGATGCGTTCGTATCCACGTCTGAATACTGCACAGTGTTGAAGACATTGCTCGCCGTGGCGCGGAACTCCCAACTGCGCGTCTCGCCCAACTGCAACGTCTTTGAGAGCGACATGTTGTTCGTCACCGTTCCCGGCCCGGTGAGCGCATCGCGCGGCACGTTGCCGTAGATAGCGCACGGGAAAGCAGAATTCGCGGCCGAGGGAGCCGTAAACGCATTGGGGTTGAACCACTGCTGCAATGATCCTCCGCCGGCCGTCGGCGATACGCCCGAAACATAATCCGGGCGCAGCGTTCCGCCCGTGCCGCATGTCGCATTGATACTCGTGATCGGATAGGTGATGTTCAGCGGGTTTCCCGTGGCAAAGGTGAACGAGCCGGAGATTGAAAGGCCTTCGAGAATGTGCGAGGCCGTTCCGGTGGTTACCCAGTGCCTGTCCTGCCCAAAGGGCAGCTCGTAAAGATAGGTGCCGGAGACGCTGTGGCGCTGGTCGATGGTGGAGTTGCTCACCTCGGCGCCAATGTCCTGCCAGTTCTGCGCGGTGAGGGGCGAGTTGCCGCCCACGCCGCCGGCATTGTCAATCGCGTGCATCCATTCATAGTTTGCGCCCAGCACGACACCGCCGGTGAGCCGCTTGTTCACGCGCACCGTGCCCGCGTTCATGTGATAAAAAGCGCCGGGTTCGAGGTAATACCACGGCAGGTTCCCGGGATCGGCGCCGGGAGCCGTCGGCGTCATGCGCGGCGCGATCTTGATATCCATGTTGCCGCCGATTGCGCCGTTGTACCCGAGGTTCATCACGATATTCCACGGCAGCGTTTTCTGGATGTCCAGGTTGTAGGCCTGCACGTGCGGGAGCCGGTAGTGCGGATCGATGGCGTAGGTGCCGATGGTGTTCGGCGTGGAGAAACCGTTGGCCAGCGAGTAGCACGGCGTCGTCTCCGACTGGCAGACGTTGCTCTGCTCGTTCACAAACGGCGGCTGGTAGGCCGTATCCTTTGCGAAGGTTCCGTACTCGCCCACCTCGTAGTTCATGCCGTATCCGCCGCGGACGACCAGGC
>JASHPD010000118.1 GCA_030038315.1 Acidobacteriaceae bacterium | reverse complement strand
CGATCACGGCGGATGGATGCACGCCGGTGGCCGGCTGTGCCGGCTTGAGCAGCTTTGCGGCCTGGGCGAACCAGAGGCGCGGTTGCTTTGTTTCTACGATGGCTTTGCCTGGTGCAGCGCTGATGGTGAGGCCGGGACGCAGGATTACCGCGCCGGCTTTGCTGGCAAGGGCTTCTTCGGTGCTGGCAGTCTCTTCGGCAAAGACGAGTTCCGTCTCGCTGGCCTGTGCAGTGGAATTTACGCCTGTGATCCGCGTCTCCGCGCTGCCCTGTGCCAGCGTGCCGCCGAGTTTGTCGATCAATTCGCCGAGTTGCATCGTTCTCCTTCAGTAGAGCGGCGGTTCGCCTGCGGGGCGTGTCTTCCAGCGGCGATGAATCCAGAGCCACTGGCCGGGATAGCGGCGAATCCAGTCTTCCAGCACGGCGTTGCACTGCTCCGTTGCGGCAAGGATATCGGCTTCGGAGTCTCCAGTGCGGACGAAGTTCAGCTCGGGGCCGAAGTGGAGGACGTATTTTTGCTCGCCGGGCTCCCAGAGGCAGAAACCGGGCAGGACGGCCGCGCCGGTTTTGAGGGCTACGCGGGCAAGACCGGAGCCGGTGCAGGCGGGAATGCCGAAGAAGTTGGCAAAGACCCCCTGCGGCGGGGTCATGTTGGTGTCCATCAAAATCCCGACCGTCCCGCCTTCGTGCATGGCTTTCAGAAGGCCGCGGGCGAAGTCGTCTTTGTGCAGGACGCGGTTGCCGTGGAGGCAGCGGATGCGGTTAACGTAGGCGTCGAGCAGCGTATTGTCGAGGCGGCGGATGACCATGCCCATGGGATGGCCCATGAGGGAGTGGTAGAAGCTCGACAGCTCCCATGCGCCGAGATGGCCGGTGAGCACGAGCACGCCTTTGCCGCGCGACTTTGCGGCGAGGTAGTGATCGAGGCCTTCTGTGCGCAGCCAGTCGCGCGTGTTTTGCGGCGTGTAGCGCGGCATCCGGCTGAACTCGACCATCTGCCAGCCGAGGTTGCGAAAGAGGGCGCGGAGGATGTTTTGTTTTTCTTCGGGCTGGAGGCTTGGGAAGGCGAGATCGAGGTTGCGCTCGCCGACGCGGCGCAGGCGGCTCAGGATGCGATAAGCGATGGCCGTGTGCAGGCCGGCTAATCGGCGGGCAATGGGACGAGGGAGCGAGCCCAGAACGCCGGCGAGGCCGGCGACCAGCCAATACTCAAGCCTTTCCTTGACACCAGCTTTCGGCATTGCGGGTAAAGGTTAAGTGTATCGCGTGGGTGAGTACGCGTGAGGTGGGCGGTTGCGATCCCATCCTTGCGACAAAAACAAAGATGTCGCAAGGATGGGCACCCACTGGGTGGTTAGCGGGTTTTGGCTTCTACGAAGTAGTGGGCTACGGAGCGGACAAAGGGGATGGCGCCTTCGGGCACGGCAACGTTGCCGCGGAGGATGGTTTCAAAGCCGTAGCTGGCGCCGTAGTAGGTATCGGTATCGCTGCGGTTCTGGCTGACGGAGGTGCCGTCGAGGTTGATGCCGGCGAAGAGGCCCCGGGTGCGCGAATAGGTGAGCAACTCGGAGGAGAGCGTGGCGTTGGTTGCGGCCTCGCCGCTGCGGCCAACGGGACCGGCTGCCGCAGAGGCGTCGGCGCCGATCTTGAACTTGCTCTTGAGCAGATCCTGGAAGCCGTTGTCATTGACGGCGACGAGGACAAGGTCCGTGGCCTGGCCGCCGATCTGCAGGCCCCACGAGCCGCCGGCCATGCGGATGAAGACCGGCGCGCTCCAGCCGTGGCCGGTACGGCAGGTGACGACGCCCTGGCCGTATTGGCCGCCGAAGATGAAGGCTCCTTTAATCATGCTGGGGACGACCCCGACGCAGGTGGCCTGCTGGAGGATGTTGTAGGGGATGCTGTTGTCCTGGGCGTTCATGATTTCGTCCAGCACCTTTTTGGCCGCGTCGATGCGGTCCTGCAAATCCTGCCGCGAGGAGGCAAAGGCCGCGCCGGTGCAAGCGATGAGCACCGCGAAGGCAAACAGCTTCTTGATCATTTCCGGGATTCCTTTCCTGCTTCTGTATATGGGCCTGCTTCCGTGGTGAGACGCACGGAGGATGGATTGGTAGCAATCCATGGGCCCGAGTATGAGGCTATCGCAACCCGGGCCGCATTGGGAGGAAGGGAAATGATTGAGTTAACAGGATTTTGATTCTAAAGAAAGCTGGATGAGGGAGGGCTGCAACGCCGAACGAAGAGAAAAAAGAGGCGTTCCCTGGCTACATGAGAACATGCGGGCATGGAACGCCTTTCCCCAGATCTGCGTTGTTTCTGTACACAGTGTGGTGCATCCCCTGAAAGTAATCAAGAGTACGGAAGGACAATGGATTTTAGTAACCTATCTCGCAATCCCTTTGGTAATAAATTTGTGGATTTGCACTGGAAATTGTGCAGCGGATGGGGCAAGGCGTGCGGCTTAGCTCCGGGCAGGCTTGCGGGGAATGAGGGACTGGTTGAGGGCGCGGATGGAGAGCTCGACGCGGTTCTCGGCGCCGGTTTTGTGCATGAGGCGGCCGATGTGCGCCTTGACGGTGCGCTCCTCGATGCCGAGCTGGGCGGCGATCTCGCGGGTGGAACGGGCGAGGAGGATCAGCTCGAGAACCTGGCGCTCGCGGTCGGTGAGGGAGGGCGCGGCGGACTGCGCGGCGGAGCGGGAGATTCCAAGGAGGCGATCGATCAGTTTTGAAAGCAGGCGGCGTGGAGCCCAGATGGAGCCGCTGACGGCGATCTCGATAGCCATGCGCACGGTTTCCGGGCTGGCGGCGGAATCGAGATAGGCGCGCGCGCCGGCGATCACGGAGTCCATGATGAACTCGTCGTCGTTCTCCGGACCGATGACGATCTGGCGCATGTCGGGGCGCGCGCGGCGGACGGCCTGGAGGGTCTCAAGGCCGCGGCCGGCGGAATTCGTGTCAACGACGAGAAATTCGAGGACGGGATTGGCGATGAGCTCTTCGAGCGCACCGATGACGGGGACGAGCGGCGGATGGCCGGATGCGGCGGGCTGGTCGAAGATGCTGCGGAGGCCTTCGAGGCGGATGGGCTCGCCGGCGACGAGGCCGATGCGGACCGGCTGGAGGGTTTCGCGCGCGGAACCCGTGGAAGCAGGTTGCCGGCGTGCTTTGGCGGGGCTGGACATGAAGGCTCCGGGAAGAAGTGAGCAACGGAGTGAGATGCGCCATTGCGTGGAATGGTTTCCATACTATGGCGGAAGCGGTGCGCGGGCATTGCCCTTGGAAGCAATTTTAGAGCTTGGGGAGGACGATTCCCTGCTGCTTCTGGTATTTGCCCTTGCGATCGGCATAGCTGACCTCGCAGACCTCGTCGGATTGAAAGAAAAGAATCTGACAGAGGCCTTCATTAGCGTAGATCCTGGCGGGCAACGGCGTCGTGTTTGAGATTTCGAGGGTGACAAAGCCTTCCCACTCGGGCTCAAAGGGCGTGACGTTGACGATGATGCCGCAGCGGGCGTAGGTGGACTTGCCGACGCAGATGGTAAGGACGTCGCGCGGAATGCGGAAGTACTCGATGGAGCGGGCGAGCGCAAAGGAGTTGGGCGGAACAATGACGGACTCCGCCTGCACCGACACGAAAGAGCGCTCGTCGAAGGCCTTGGGGTCGATGATGGCCGAGTTGACGTTGGTGAAGATCTTGAACTCGTCGGAGACGCGGAGATCGTAGCCGTAGGACGAGAGGCCGTAGGAGATTACGCCCTCGCGCACCTGCTTTTCACTGAAGGGCTCGATCATTTTGTGCATGCGTGCCTGTTCCCGAATCCAACGGTCGCTCTTGATGGACATGCGTCTCCTGATGCAAGCGGAGAGGTAGGCTGCTCCGCTTGAATGGCCTTGCCTGCAAAGGCTCTTGAAGGCTCATCTTACGGGACGGGGGCTTGGCGTGACAATGAAATTGGGGTTGCGGGTTGTGTCCTAATTTGAAGTTCATACGCCCCTCAGGGGGCTAAAGCCCCGCTTCTTTTGCGGCTTCCTTTGGCACGGCTGAAGCCGTGCCCTTTCAAGGCAGCGCCAAATCAGGACACTGCCGGCAGGTTTTAAAGGGGATGGACGGTGATCGCGAGGCCGGGAATGGGCTCAACCTGGACGCCGCGCATCCAGAGGATCTGGCCCTGGCGCTCAATGACCGGCCAGATGGCGCGATCGGGGCCGGTGATCTTCATCCGCTCCAGAACTTCTTTGACTTTCTTGGGGTTGGAGGAGTGCTTCAACAAGATACGGTCGCCGGGTTTCCAGTGGCGGAGGGTTGCCGCTGGGCCTTCGCCGCGGATTTCTACGCGGAGGCCGTAGGTTTGAGATGAGATGGCGCCGGGGATGGGGATCGCGACCGGCGCGGGAGCGCTGGCATCAGCGGATTTTGCGGGCGGGGCGATGGTGAGGCGGAGCTCGCGGTGGCTGCGCCCGGCGCGAAGGCTGGAGGCCAGCTCAAGTTTTTGGCCGACGTGGCCGGTGAGGGCCAGGTTTCGCAGGGATTCAGTGGCGGGGAAATCAGGTGCGGTGGCGAGCTGGGCGGCGGCGTGGCGCAGGATGCGGCGCTGGAGCGCGATGGGCTGAGCGGCGAGCTGGGCGATGTCGAGGGCGATGCCTTCGGATGCGGCTCGGCCGCCGCCGCGGACGGGACGGCCGGGGAGGGTGATCTGTGCGGTGATGCGGGCGGCTTCGGCGGCGAGCAGGGATTCTTCTTCGCGGGCGAGCGAGGCCATTTGCGCGAGGTGCCGGCGCAGGCTGGGGTTCCAGGTCTCAAGCTGGGGCAGGAGCTCGTGGCGGATGCGGTTGCGGGTGAAGGTGGTGGCGCGGTTGGTGGAGTCTTCCCGCCATCTCTGGCCGAGGGCGTGGAGGTACCGCTCGATTTCAGCGCGCGGAACGGCGAGCAGCGGGCGGAGGATTGGGCCTTCGGGAAATTGCACGATGGGATGAATGCCGGAGAGACCTTCGGTCCATGCTCCGCGGAGGAATTTGGCCAGGACGGTTTCGGCCTGGTCGTCGAGCGTGTGCGCTGTGGCCACTGCGTCGATGGTGTGGGTGGACATGAGTTCGCGGAAGTACGCATAACGCAGGCGTCGGGCAGCTTCTTCGATGGTCTCGGCGGGCTTGCTGGGCTGGACGGCGGCTTCGGCGGCGGTGTCTACGCGGGCGGTGTGGAATGGGAGGGCTAGTTTTTCGGCTAGTTGCTGGACGAAGAGCTGGTCGGCGTCGGCTTCTTCGCCGCGCAGGCCGTGGTGAAGATGCGCTACGTGGAGGACGAGACCGAGTTCCCTGCTCTGCTCGTGCAAGGCACGCAGCAGGGCTACGGAGTCCGCGCCGCCGCTTACGCCTACGGCGAGGCGCAGGCCGGGCTTGAGATGCGTGGGGTCGAGCGGAAGCGTTGGGATGGACTGGTTGCGCACGCAATGATGATACGTCCCGCCCGCGTCCGAACACACGGACAGGGGGCACCCGCACTTATACTGGCACACTATGGAGACCCGTATAGCGATTGCAGAAGATGCGCAGTTGATTGCTGCGCATCGCAGGGCGATGTTTGCGGCGATGCGCGCGGCGGATGAATCTGTGCTTGCCGCGCTTGAGAACGCTTCGGCGCCGTGGACAGAGCGGATGATTCGCGAAGGGCGGTATCTCGGCTGGATTACGAGCGAGGATGGAAAGGCTGTGGCTTCAGCGGGGATGGTGATTCTCGATTGGCCGCCGCATCCGCTTGATCCTGAGGGTACGCTGCGCGGGTATCTGCTGAATGTTTTTGTGGAGCCTTCGCATCGCCGGCGCGGGCTGGCGCGCGGGCTGGTGCAGTTGTGCCTCGATGAAGCGCGGCGGCGGAAGATTCGCGTGGTTACGCTGCACGCTTCGGATGCGGGACGGCCGCTGTATGAGTCGCTGGGGTTTGAGATGACGAATGAGATGCGGTTGGTGGTGACGGAAGCGTGAAGATATGGCCATCCCACCCTTGCGACAAAAACAAAAACGTCGCAAGGATGGGGCACCCTCTGGGTTTCTGGTATGGGCGAAAAGCAAAAGCAACTGCAGGCCCTTCGACTTCCTATGCTGCGCTTCTCCCAGGATGACAACAGCTTTTGCGATGCTGCGGTTGTTGCGCCATCCTTGCGGCTTTTTCCTGCCGCAAGGACGGGAATGCACGACAGTCCGCAGCAGTACGGAGGGCGCTGAAGGCGCAGTTCGCTGCACGCGCAGTGCTATACTCTGCGAGTTATGCAGGTGTTTGCAATTCTTCCCGCTGCGGGACTGGGCACTCGGATGGCCTCCTCCGCGCCGAAGCAATTTCTCTCGCTCGATGGCGTGCCGATTCTGATTCACTCGCTGCGCGCGTTTGCGGCGGTGCCGCGCGTGACGGCGATTTATGTGGCTGTGCGCAAGGCGGAAATGGAGCGTGTGCAGGCGCAGATTGCCGAGCATGGCTTTGCGGGGCGTGTGCATGTTGTGGAAGGCGGCGACAATCGGCAGGAGTCCGTGGCTCATGCGCTGGCCGCGGTGCCGGCGGGCGAGGACGACATTGTGCTGGTGCATGATGCGGTGCGGCCGCTGATTGACGCGGCGACGATTGAGCGCACGATTGACGCGGTGGCCGAGCATGGCGCGGCGATTGTGGGACTGCCGGCGGTCGATACCATCAAGCAGGTGGAGCGCACGGCACATGGGGCGCTGATTACGGCGACGATTCCGCGCGAGTTTGTGGTGCTGGCGCAGACGCCGCAGGGCTTTCGCTATGGGCTGCTGCGGAGCGCCTTTGCGGAGGCCACAGCCGATGGGTTTGTGGGCACGGATGAGGCTTCGGTCGTCGAGCGCGCGGGACACGC